>NZ_JBIWDH010000026.1:0-66111 GCF_044761885.1 Lysinibacillus sp. NPDC097231
CACATGGAGCTGACGAATACTAATCGATCGAGGACTTAACCAAAATGTTTGAAGCAATCAATGCGCCGTTTATCCAGTTTTGAAGGAATAAATCTTTCAATTAAATACAAAGTCTAGTGATGATGGCAAAGAGGTCACACCCGTTCCCATACCGAACACGGAAGTTAAGCTCTTTAGCGCCGATGGTAGTTGGGGGCTTCCCCCTGTGAGAGTAGGACGTCGCTAGGCACACAGTAGCCACTGAGAAATCAGTGGTTTTTTTATTATTATCTTAAAATCTTGAGGCTGCTTAACCAGTGTATAAGCAGCCTTTTATCTTCATAGCAGATGTTTTTTGTATCGAAATCGAACCGGACGCAATTTCTCCTTGGCGAAATTGATTATGCATTAAAATTCAAGGGCATTTCGAAGATTATTTATATAGGATTGACTAACTGGAAGTTCACTTCCATCCTTTAGAGTAACAATAAAATTGGAAGTGAGATCACGAGTCATTTTTTTTATAAAGTGAATATTAACAATATAGGATCTATGAATGCGAATAAAGAACGATGGTAGACGCATTTGAAGCTCTTTTAGTGTAATACTCGTTTTAAATTGTTCCCCCTCTACATAAAACCACGTTTTTTTCTGTAGGCTTTCAATATGTGAAATCTTATCAATTGCAACAGGATTCCATTCTTCTTCTTGTTTCCCCGTTAGAAATTGAAAGGGTTCTAAATTCTTTTTGCTAAAGGTTGAAGGCAATACCACAATAAGCGCTGCAGGTACATCTAATATGTGGATTGGATAGCCTATCCCATAATATGGTGTATCAAACAAGGAATTATCTAAAATGGCGTCTGTTCGCTTTCTTGTGCTTAATACCTGTTCTGCAATGCTACCATATTGTACTTGTTGACCTACCTCCAAGTTAATGTTTTGATGTCCAGAATGAAAATAAATATAAGATTTTTCGACAGCAATTGCAATGGATGAATCAGTTGGAATCCAGTCCTTTAACATTGAAACAAACTCTTGTGAAATATCTTTTGGAAAAGAATTAGACTCATTATTCATTGTGAATATCCCCCTTGTCTGTAAACAGTTTACCAAATTTCGTCGCTAAAAAAAGCGGTTTCATCGTTAAAATTTGGTCTTCTATCTAAAAATAGTGAAAATTCAGATACACTGTTATATATTAATTTACAACAAATAAACCTGTTATGGAACAGAGAAATAAAAAGTTTTTTAACAGAGTATATTGTACACAAAGGGGAAGGTGGAATTTCAATATGTCAACACGTCAAGAAAAAATCCAAGCATTAGAAAAACAATGGGTAGAGAACCCTCGTTGGGCAGGCATTGAACGTGCATATTCAGCTGAAGAGGTTATAAAGTTACAGGGCTCTGTTGTACTTGAACAAACTTTAGCAACTAAAGGTGCCGCTCGACTTTGGAAATCTTTACACGAAGAACCGTTTATTAATGCATTGGGTGCACTAACAGGTAATCAAGCTGTACAACAAGTAAAAGCAGGATTACAAGCAATCTACTTATCAGGATGGCAAGTAGCTGCTGATGCTAACCTTTCTGGTCAAATGTACCCTGACCAATCCTTATATCCAGCAAACTCTGTACCAGCAGTAGTTAAGCGTATTAACCAAGCTTTACAACGCGCAGACCAAATCGATCATGCTGAAGGACGTGTAGATCAATTTGATTGGTTCGCTCCAATCGTAGCAGATGCTGAAGCTGGCTTCGGTGGTCCACTAAATGTATTTGAACTTGTAAAAGGTATGATTGAAGCTGGAGCTGCTGGTGTTCACTTAGAAGACCAATTAGCTTCTGAGAAAAAGTGTGGTCACTTAGGTGGTAAAGTTTTACTTCCAACACAAAATGCTGTTCGTAATTTAATTGCTGCTCGTCTTGCAACAGACGTAATGGGTGTTGATACAATATTAATCGCTCGTACAGATGCTGATGCTGCTGATATGGTAACATCTGATATCGATCCTCGTGATGCTGAGTTTATTACTGGTGAACGTACTCCAGAAGGTTTCTTCCGTACAAAACCAGGTATCAAACAAGCAATTGCACGTGGTTTAGCTTACGCTCCATATGCAGATTTAATCTGGTGTGAAACGTCTAAACCATCACTTGAGGAAGCTCGTGAATTTGCAGCAGCTATTCATGCTAAATTCCCAGGTAAAATGCTCGCATATAACTGCTCACCTTCATTCAACTGGAAAGCGAACCTTTCAGAAGAAGAAATTGCTGAGTATCAACGCGAACTTGGCAAATTGGGTTACAAATTCCAATTCGTTACATTAGCTGGTTTCCACGCTTTGAACCACTCTATGTTCGAGCTAGCTCATGATTATAAAGATAATGGTATGGCTGCATACTCTAAGCTTCAGCAAGCTGAGTTTGCATCTGAATCGAAAGGCTACACAGCTACACGTCACCAACGTGAAGTAGGTACTGGATACTTTGATGAAGTATCTCAAGCTATCTCTGGTGGTACTTCTTCTACAACAGCTATGGCTGGGTCTACAGAAACTGAACAATTCGTTTAAGTTTAACTTCTTTCAGCAGAAGTCTCCCACCTCTATAGGTGGTGAGATGAATGCAATTTTAAGTCACTCTTCAGCGGGTGTCCAAACATTCGCTGAAAGAAGTCAAAGCCTCCGGCAGATGTCACGGAATCGGAAAGGAGTTCTTTGTGCATGCACAAAGCCGATTCCGGACGCAATTATGCCGAGGCATAATTGATGTAAAGTACGCGTAATCCTAAATTCATAATCATAGATCAGTCTCCTCCGCTCCTCCTAAGGCGGAGGATGACTAAATTTAAAAACGCAAAGGTGGGGGAAACAACTGATGGAACAAGCAACAACAGGTAAGCTTAAAATTGTTGGGGAACAAAACGAGCAAACAAAAGAAATCTTAACACCAGAAGCCCTTGAGTTTGTTCTTGCCCTGCACGAAAAATTTGATGCTCGTCGTAAAGAATTGTTAGCGGCACGTCAAGAACGTCAAAAGCGTCTTGATTCAGGTGAGAAGCTCGATTTCTTATCGGAAACAAAGCATATTCGTGAGGGAGATTGGACAATTGCACCACTTCCGGCAGATTTGCAGGACCGTCGTGTAGAAATCACAGGACCAGTTGACCGTAAAATGGTTATTAATGCTTTAAATTCTGGTGCAAAAATGTTTATGGCTTGCTTTGAGGATGCATCTTCTCCGACATGGGAAAACATGATTGGTGGTCAAATTAATATGCGTGATGCTCTTAATAAGACCATTGAATTTACACAGGCATCCAATGGTAAAACATATAAATTAAATGAAAAAACAGCTGTGTTATTAGTACGCCCACGTGGTCTTCATTTACTTGAAAAGCATGTATTAGTAGATGGCGAACCGATTTCTGGTAGTTTCTTTGATTTCGGTCTGTATTTGTTCCACAATGCTAAAAATGCATTATCAAAAGGAACTGGGCCATATTTCTACCTACCGAAGCTTGAAAGCCATTTAGAGGCGCGCTTATGGAACGATGTCTTTGTATTTGCACAAGATTATATTGGAATTCCACAAGGGTCAATCAAAGCTACTGTACTAATAGAAACAATTTTAGCTGCGTTTGAAATGGATGAAATTTTATATGAACTACGTGAGCATTCAGCTGGTCTGAATTGTGGACGTTGGGATTATATCTTTAGCTATATCAAGCGTCTACGTAATCAACCTGATGTCATTTTACCTGACCGCGGGCAAGTAACTATGACAGTACCATTTATGAAGGCTTATACGTCTCTATGTATTCAAACTTGTCATAAACGTAACGCACCTGCAATGGGTGGTATGGCAGCCCAAATTCCGGTTAAAGGGGATGACGAGGCGAATGCCGTGGCATTTGCAAAGGTTGCTGAAGATAAGCGTCGTGAGGCTACAGACGGCCATGATGGTACTTGGGTAGCGCATCCAGGCATGGTTGCAACGGCGATGGAACAGTTTGATGCGATTATGACAACACCAAACCAAATCCATAAAAAGCGCGAAGATGTAAATGTTGCAGCTGAAGATTTAGTAGCTGTTCCAGAAGGGACAATTACACTAGATGGTCTTCGTATTAACTGTAGTGTAGGAGTTCAATATATTGCTTCTTGGCTACGAGGTAATGGTGCAGCACCGATTAACAACTTGATGGAGGATGCTGCAACAGCAGAAATTTCTCGTACTCAAGTATGGCAATGGATTCGTCATCCGAAAGGTATTTTAGATGATGGACGTGGTATTACATTGGCATTTGTACTAGAGATCTTGGAGGAAGAGCTTGTGAAAATTAAAGAGGCTGTTGGGGAACAAGCTTATAACAGTGGTCGCTACGATGAAGCTGCTGAACTGTTTAAATCTTTAATTGAGCAGGATGAATTTGCCGAATTCTTGACGCTTCCAGGTTACGAAAAATTAGCTTAATTGAAGATAATCTACTAAACGAACATATCCAACTTTCCTAAATTATTGTGGACTGAACTCGAATGCAGTCCACCTATTCCGCTAACGTATGAGCGGGGTCTGTTCCCCCGTTCTTACCTTAGAAAATGAGCACAGTTTCAAAAATAGAAGGGGTCTACTTATACAAGTAAAGAGATTTAAAAGGGGTGAAAGATGTCTTGCGAGCTTAGATGGGGGGCTTGTAAGGCATCTTTTTATTTTAGAAAAAAGGCATTTAATAGTTAACACATTTTTGCCGTCGACACTTCGCTTTTGCGAGTAAAGGGTGTCCCAAATGACTTTTGTGACTCCCCTTTTTGCAATTATTTAACTACAGCAAGCACAAATCCATCATAGCCTTTATGACCGACTGTTTGTATAGCAGTAGATTCAATTCGAGATTCTTCCTTCAATAAATTCATAAAATGACGTACACCTTGCACCCGAGCATCTTCACTTTTCTCATCAACCACTGCACCATTGCGCACTACATTATCAGCGATAATCACTGCTCCTGAATTAGCCAATTCTAAAGCCAGTTTTAAATAATGTGGATTATTTGGCTTATCTGCATCAATAAAAATTAAATCGAACGGAGGGGCTAATTTTTTTAAGGTAGGCAAAGTATCCAATGCCTTTCCAACGATTATTTCAACTTTATTTTCACAACCTGCATTTTTAATATTTTCCTTAGCCACAGAAGCATACTCCGGATCAACCTCTAATGTGTATACTTTGCCTTCTTTTGGAAGTGCACGCGCCATCCAAATGCTACTATAACCACCAAGTGTTCCGATTTCTAAAATGGTTTTTGCACCTTTCATTTTAGCAAGTAAATATAATAGCTTACCTTGAGTTGGTGAGACATCTATTTCTGGAATACCAGCTGCTTTATTGGCCAGTAAAACAGCTTCAAGTTTTGTGTCTGTCGGTATTAATCTGTCCATAAAGTAATCATCTACATTTTCCCAAACTTTGAAATAAGTCATCATACTATCCCCGTTTCCACATTCTTTCTTGCAAGCTTGCATGTAAAGTGTATGATAGAATGAATCATAATAAAAATATATTATAATTATTAATTCATAACTTTAAGTTATGGAAATGAGGTGAAATCATGAATATTCATGGATTAAAGTTGTTTTATCAAGTTGCCACCACAGGTAGTTTCACTAGAGCGGCAGAGTTACTGTGTATTAGTCAGCCAGCAGTTTCAAGCCAAATAAAAAAATTTGAACACGAAATAGGTGTTCAGTTATTTAAGCAGCAGGGACGAGGGGTAGTATTAACTGAATTTGGGGAAGCCTTATTAGAAAAAGCAAAAAATCTTGTTACGCTTGAAGAACATATTGAATCATTTATTGAAGATTATCGTCTTGCTAAAGCAGGAACCATACATATAGTTGCAACTTACTTACCGGCTAACTTTCTAATTCCAAAATGGGCTGCTACCTTTAAAGGAGCAAATGAGGATGTCAATTTAGTTATTACAACTACCAATACTAAAGATGCCTTTGAGCAACTAATACAGTATAAAGCAGACATTGCTATTTATGGTGGTGGTATATTGGAAAGGCCTGAAGAAGTAGAGTGGGAGGAGTTGTTTGAGGATGAATTATGGTTTGTTGTCTCCACTAATCATCACTATGCAAATCAATCCATTTCACTTGCTGACATGACAAAGGAACCTTTTATTATGCGTGAGGAGGGGAGCTCAATGAGAGAGCATCTTTTTTCTTTATGTCGAACGTTTCAAGTAAAACCACCAAAAATCGCACTACAGTTCAATGGAATTAATGAAACAATCCGTTCAGTAATGGCTGGCTATGGTGCAAACTTTATATCGTCGCTAGCTGTTCGGGAGTATGTTGATAGTGGGCAATTGGCAAGAGTTTATGTAAAGGATGTTCATATTAAACATAAAATTGCTATTTGTACAAGAAAGAATGAAAAGCACAGCTTACTTGTTAAAAAATTTATTGAGACAGTTAAGAATTCTTTATAATTGTGAATGCCTAGAATCTTATCTTTATATGCATGAAGGGTGATTGTTTGTTATATTGTTTTTATAACAAATATGGAGATGATATCAATGTTTATTCAAATAGAGCCCCAATCCGACGTACCCATTTATGAACAGGTAACACGTCAAATTATTGAAGGTATTGCAAGGGGAGATATGAAGCCTGGTGATACCTTACCATCTGTACGAAATTTAGCAGCGGATTTAGGTGTTAATATGCACACTGTTAATAAGAGTTATCATGAGCTAGAGGAAAAGGGGATTATCACAATCCGAGCCAAATCAGGAGCTATTATTTGTTCGGAAGAAGAGCGCGCTCTAACTCCTGAACAATTACAGCAAATTGAAAAAAATTTAAAGCCGGTTGTGGCAGAAGGAATGGTGCTCGGCGCAACAGTGGAGCAGATTGAGCACATGATGAAAAAGGTATTCGCTGATCTGCAAATACCAGCAGAAGGAGTGTAGCAAAATGCTACTAGGCATTTTTACAACGATCTATATCATCACATTAGCTTTACAAGTGTTTGTTCCATTTATAGTACGGGAAACAATTATTTTTGGTGTTACTGTACCTGAGCAACACGTAAAACATCCTGCATTAGGTAATATGAAGAAGCATTATGCTCAAATTGTAGGAATTTTTGGTATTGCGTTTTTAATCATTATGATCGTCAGTTATTCTTATCTTGCACCATCAGAGTTCATGCAAGGTAATTTACTACTTGGATGCTTATTTGCGATGCTGGCAGTCAGTATGATGCTATATTGGATGAACCATCAAAAAGTATTAAAACTTAAAAAACAAGAGCAATGGGGTTTAAATATAAAACAAGTGCGTGCAATTGATTTAACGGCACGTAGCCGTGATGAAATGCTTCCTTGGCCATTTTATGTAGTACCTTTAGGTGGTACGGTGTTTGTGATTATCTTTACGTTGTTACATTATGACCAAATTCCGAATAGTATTGCTGTACACTGGGGGCCAAACGGAGAAGCAGATTCTTGGAGGAACAAAACATATTTTACTGCGATTTCACTGCCGCTTGTCATGCTGATGATGCAATGTATGATGTGGGGGATTGTAGATTCCATCAAACGTTCGGCTATCAGATTGGCAGTTAATCGTAAGGAAGAATCATTGGAAGACCAGCTGAAAAGTCGGAAATACATGAGCTGGAACATTATGTTAATAAGCTATGCGTTAACTATATTACTCACCGTGTTACAGTTAAGCAATATCTATCCTTCGATGATGGCAGGAAATAGATTGTTACCAGTATTTTTTTCATTTTTAATACTCATTCTTGGTTCATTAATTGTTTACGTATGGAAAAAACGTCGGCTAAGGGTAAGCTATGGGGAAAATATAATGTCAGAGGTAACGGATGTTGATGAGGATCGTTATTGGAAGGGTGGATTAATTTATATGAACCACCAAGATCCCTCCGTTTTTGTAGAGAAACGCTTTGGTGTTGGTTGGACGATGAATTTTGCCAATCCAAGGGGCTATATTGTCATTGTCTTACCGCTGCTTATATTGCTATTGATTTCTATTTTTTCATTATAAAATTCGAAATTCGCGACACTACTGCGAGGAGATTCGTTTCAATTGTTCTGCAATTCCCTTGTGGTAGTAAGCGAATTTTTTTGTATATTAAAAAAGTATCATATGTTAGATTTTAGATAGTTTAAGGGTAATTGGAGGATAGGGAGTATGAAAATTCTTGTTGTAGATGATGATGTGCATATTCTACAGTTAGTGAATATTTACCTTACAAGAGAGGGCTATCAGGTGTTACAGGCAGAAAGTGGACAACAGGCTCTACAATTACTTGAAGGAAATTTGCCAGACTTAGCTGTAGTCGATGTTATGATGCCTGGAATGGATGGTTTTACTCTCACTGAGACGTTGAGCCAGGATTACGATATTCCTGTATTATTATTAACCGCGAAGGGCGAGCTTGAAGATAAGGAACGTGGTTTTTTGGCAGGTTCAGATGACTATGTTGTAAAGCCTTTTGAACCTAAAGAGCTCCTCTTTCGCATAGCTGCAATATTACGTAGACTTGATAAGAAAAATCAAATAACGATTCAGGTCGGTAAGTTAGTCATTGACCGCCGAAGCTTTGAAGTTGTCATTGGGGAAGATACGCTGATAATGCCTTTAAAGGAATTTGAACTACTGGCATTACTAGCATCGCGGCCAAATCAGGTGTTTACACGTAGTTACATTATGGAGCAAGTATGGGGCTATGACTACGATGGAGATGAGCAAACTTTGAATACCCATGTGAAGCGGATACGTGAACGGTTGCATCGGTATAAAACTGATACTGAGATTAGAACGGTTCGTGGTGTTGGCTATAAGCTTGAGGTTGTTGCATCATGAAAACGTTATATAGTAAGTTCGTTGTCACGACTATGCTCGTTATGATTGGCAGCTTATGTATTGGTTTTTTCGCGACTAATACTTATTATCATCAAGTCATAAAGGAAAAAAATGATACTAAAAATGTTACTATTGCGAAGGATATTGTGAAATATATTGAGACAGCAAAGCCTGACGATTTAGATAATTACTTAACAACTCTTGGCGAAATTGGCTATCAAATTTATGTTACAACTGGTGATAAAGGGAATTTTTACGGTGGTGAATATCGTGATAAAACATTATCATCCGATACTATCGGTCGTGTTCTAGATGGAGCAATTTATCATGGTATGCGAGACTTTCCAAAAGAAACATTTGTAACAGGCTTTTTTGCGAATGAGCTCATTAATACGATAGGTGTGCCATTTACATTTGAAAATAAGCCTTATGCCCTGTTCATAAGGCCTGATATTCGCCTGTTATTCTCTGAGGTGCATACGATTCTAGCTGGACTTATTATTGTGATGGCGGTGCTTAGTTTATTAGCGATGCTACTATTTGCTAAAGCCCTAATTCGCCCCATTACACAACTAACAGAGGCCACACATCAGCTTGCACATGAAAAATTTGATACGTTACTAGATATTGAGCGTGCAGACGAGATTGGACAATTAGCAATGAGCTTTAATGTGATGACGGGAAAATTACAGGAAAATGATCGAATGCGTAAAGAGTTTATTAGTAATGTATCACATGATTTCCAGTCACCGTTGTTGAATATTCAAGGCTATGTAGATTTGCTAAAGAACCCCTTGCTGAACGACAAAGAGAGGCAGGAGTACACAACTATAATTGAACTAGAAACAAAGCGTCTGTCGACATTAACTAAGCAATTGCTTTTATTGACGTCGCTAGATCAATCTACAAGGCTGTTAAAACGTGAACCTTATCGTTTAGATGAGCAGCTGAAGGAAACGGTAAGAAAATACCGCTGGCAGCTTGAAGAGGCAAATGTGCAATTAACGTATCAGCTAGAGTCAGTAACCTATGATGGTGATGCAGGGTTATTACAAAATGTTTGGGATAATTTAATGACGAATGCCATTAAATATAATGTCGAGGGTGGAGAAGTTCAAATTCATTTGCAGGAGCAACCAACTTCAGTTGAAGTACTCGTCAAGGATAGTGGAATAGGAATGACTACTGATCAATTACAAAAGGTATATGATCGCTTTTATCGCGTCGATGCCTCCAGAACAAAGCAAGGAACTGGGCTTGGACTAGCTATCGTCAAACAAATTACTGAGCTACATGGGGGAACGGTTCAAATGGAAAGTGCGATTAATTCTGGAACGAAGGTTCATATCCACTTACCCAAATTGTAATGAGGAGTTCATGTAAAGTTCATATTCACACGATAGACTGCTGATTAAGTTGAAAAAGCTTAGGAGGAATTATCGTATGGAACAAAAATGGAGTTTACGTCTTATTCGTCTGGCTGCAATTTTTGCCTTATTTGGTACGTATCTAGGCTCACATATGTCTGGTTCAGGTGGTTATGAATACAGACCGATACATGCACACGTGTTACTTGTTGGGTGGTTAAGTATGTTTGCATGGGGTATTTTTTATCGTGCTTTCAAAGTGAAATCACAAAAATTAGTGGCCGCACATAGCTGGACAGCCATTCTTGGCGTTTTTGGCTTAACACTAGGCATGTGGTTCTATAATTTAAATCCATTTAATTTTAACAGCACGTTTACATTAATCTTCTTTATCGTAGGTGGAACAACATTACTAATTAGCTTCGCATTATTTATCGTTGTGACATTTATGATAAATCAAAAAGAAGAAATGAAAAATTAACAACAATACCGTGTCACTTTTATTAGGAGCTGACACGGTATTGTTAGGGGAAATAACTAATGTATATTTTCAAGAGACTTCTTAAGCCACTTTGTTGCCTCGTTATAATCTTGCGCAACACCGTGTCCTTTTTTGTAAAGCATACCTAGCTGGAATTGAGCCTTTTGGTGCCCTTGGTATGCTGCAAGTCGATACAATTGGGCTGCCTTCGAAAAGTCCTTCGGTACCCCTTGACCATGACTATGCATTTGAGCTAATTGGTATTGTGCTTTGGCGTGACCCTTTGCAGCAGCCTGTTCAATCCATTTTGCTGCTTCTGTATAGTCCTGCTCAACACCTTTTCCTTTATCAAATAAATTACCAAGCTGATATTGAGCGCCTGAATGTCCTTGGATGGCTGCTAATCGATAGCAGCGTCTTGCCTCTTCTAAGTTCTGATTGATACCTAATCCTTGCTCATATAATAACCCCAATTGATACTCAGCATTTATATGGGACTGATCAGTTGCGGCCCTCCACCATTTAGCAGCTTCTGCATAATTTAATGAGACTCCAGCTCCAGTTGTAAATAATAATCCGAGCTCATATTGAGCATCAGCATAGCCCTTTTCAGCAGCCGCAGTAAAGTATGGTAAGGCCTTGTCAGGTTGCTGAAGTTGGTATGCGTAGATGCGCCCAAGCTCGAAGCCTGCACTTATATGTCCATTGCTAGCAGCCAGCTGTAACCATTTTTCTGCTAAAGCTATGTCATCTTCTTTTTCATATAGTACGCCGAGACAGTATTGAGCATTTACATGCCCTTTATGTGCAGCGAGCTTAAACCATTTTATTGCCTCTTTACAATCTTGAGGTATACCTTGTCCAGTGTTATACAGCATTGCCAATTGAAACTCTGCATTTGTATGGTCTTGAAGCGCAGCCAAGTGGAACCATCTTGTAGCTTCCTCAAAATTTTGCGAGATGCCACGACCTTTAAGATACATATAACCAAGATTATACTGAGCACTTGCATCACCTGCTAATGCTGCCATTTCAAAATAGGCTATAGCCTCCTCATAGCTTTGCTCAACACCTGTTCCGTTATGATAAAGGAAGCCGAGATTATTTTGAGCACTTGTATTCCCTTGATTGGCCGCTAAAATATACCACTTTGCTGCCTCGGCAAAATTCAGTGACATACCAAGCCCTTGATTATATAGAACACCTAAATGATATTGTGCATCTGCATATCCTAAATCTGCAGCTGCTTTATAATAACGAGCGGCTTCTTTATAATTTTGTTCAACACCATGTCCTAAATGATAGAGTACACCTAAGCTATAGAGTGCATTTGCATCATCTTGTGCAGCAGCTCGTTCATACCACATTTTTGCAACTGCATAATCTTTCTTTACACCATGACCCTGATTATAAAGAACGGCTAAATTATATTGAGCACTTGCATTTCCTTGTTTTGCGGCAATTTCAAACCAGCTTGCAGCATTTTTATAAGCCTCTGTTGATTGATTATTAGGATGTAGCATATTTATTTCAAAAGCTGAAGTTATATCTTCTAAGCTAGAGCCCGGGCGTGTCAATTGAGCCTTGAAATTTCGGTCATATCGTTTAATAAACCATTCTACAATATCACTAATATAATCAAGGACAATTTTTGCAGCTTTTGCTTCAATAATTTCATTATTATTATGACTAGTCATTTTGTTAACAAGATTCATTAATAAATAAATGCGACGTGGATGAATTTTTGCAACAAAGTTTCGATTATTAAGTAGAGAACGAATATTTTTTAGCTTAGGTTCTGTATGCATTTCTAGCTTATATATTTCATATAAAATTTCCTCTAGTACAAGAAGAGACCTTTGTAGCGATACAGCTGGTTTTGAAATGGCGAGCGAACTAGCATCCTGTAAATTCTTAGCTAACTTTATAAAGGATAGAGCTTTTAATTTCTTACATTGCTCTTGTAGGATTTCAAATTGTATGACGATAGTTCTCACTCCTTTCACAAAAATCCTCTTTTTTCATATATCGGGAAAATATTAGTATTATTGATATGTTTAATTGGATTCATCAGTTGAATTGTCCACGTTACATGATACTATTTGATATAAGGGAATGCGTGTATGTCGAAGTAGATTTTAGACGTGCAAGAAAAATAAATGCACTATAAGTATCATGTATCTGCCTAAGTTTCATTTTATAGTCATCCGGAGGATAGAATTAATGAAAAATATTGCAGCAATCATTCCAGCATTTAATCCACAACAATCACTTATAACCTATGTACATCAATTATTAGCGACTACTATTACTCAAATTATTATTGTCAATGATGGTAGTGATCAAAAATATGCAGGGATTTTTGAAGAACTAAAGAAAATTGACAGCTGCCGAGTGTTAGAGCATGACCACAATATTGGAAAGGGTGCTTCACTAAAAACAGCTTTTTCCTATATATGGGCACAAAAGGGGTTGCTTCAGGGTGTGATTACAGTAGGTGCCCACAGTCAGCATACATTACAAGATGTAAAGTTGGTTTTAACGATGACAAAAGTATTTTCTGAAGGAATTGTGCTAGGTGTTCGTAATTTTCATTCTTCTGACAGCACGTTTTTTTCATACTGGGGTAATCGAGCGACAAGCTTGTTCTTTGAGCTTCTTTATCATAGAAAGTTAATGGATACTCAAACAGGCTTACGGTTTATTTCTATAAATGAATTACCATGGCTGATGAAGGTAAAAGGTGAACGATTTGACTATGATACAAATATGCTAGTGGTTGCACTCAAAAAAAAGTGTCCAATTTTTGAAGTAGAGATTGGTCAGTTGCGCATAAAGAAAAACACAATTTTACAGTATGATGAAATAACAAATGCAAGTACAATTATTGCTAAAATGCTTATGAATTATTTAAAACCGAGAAAAAATAATAAATAGGTTGATTTTTAAATTAATGTGCTAGGATAAAGAGTAATATTTACTCAAGACGTAGCGAGTATGAAAAGAAGGAGCAATGATGATGGAATATACAGATCAAGTGAAAAATCGTGTAAAACGGATGGAAGGCCAGCTACGTGGTATTTTAAAAATGATGGAGGAAGAAAAGGATTGCAAGGCAGTCATTACACAATTATCTGCAGTACGTTCAGCAGTAGATCGTACAGTTGGTGTAATAGTGAGTACTAATCTTCTGGAATGTGTACAAAATGCTGAAGGTGACGGCGAGAAAATGAACGAAGCTATTCAAGAAGCAGTCAATTTAGTAGTAAAAAGTCGTTAAAATAAAGAGCAGCCTCCCGCGAGAATGGGTATTAATATATTAGAAAAAAACTCACTTAAGGTGAGTCTTTTATTTTTTACAATAATATAGTTTAATTCGCCAATAATTCGGTGGTTTTAGGAAATTAAACCTATGTGTTTGCTATTGGATTTTTGGTTAAAAGTAATAGTTAGTGAACTTGTACGATAGATTTATAGTTACTTCCTTGTTATTCTAGTTATAAGAATATACCATAAATGGGAAGGTGATTTTTATGAAAAAATGGTTGATAAGTAGTGCCGTACTACTGATGATAAGCCCAACAGCAGCCTATGCTCAGAATACAGAGGCCCATTCAGTAAATACTTCCCCAGTGATTGCTTATAATGTAGTAGCTAGTACCAAAGTAACAACTTGGGATCAAATCACAACAGAAATCGTAAAACAATTAAATAATTTTTCGACAGAAATTAACATTACATATAGTGGTTCAATGACTGATTTCGATAAAAAGTTTAAGGATGCTTTTGAAAAAGCACAGCAACAAGCAGTCTATGCAAGTGGTCATTTGGAAAGTACCGCTATGTCTGCAGATTCAACAGGCAATGTAACATATAAAACAAAATATTTCACTAACCAAACACAAGAATCTGCTGTACAAAAGAAAATTGATCAAGTACTAAAAACAATTATTAAGCCCTCGATGACTGAGTTTGAAAAAGTAAAAGTGATAAATGATTATATTGTGTCAAATGCCACATATGGCACTAAAACAAAAGCTAGTCCTCATAGTGCATATGCATTGTTAATGGAAGGACAAGCTGTCTGTCAGGGCTACGCATTAACTGCCTATAAAATGTTGGAACAAGCCGGAGTCGACACAAAGTATGTAGTGGGCTATGTTAATGGTAATGAGGAACATGCATGGAATTTAGTGAAGGTTAGTGGCAAATGGTATCATTTAGATACAACATGGAATGATCCATTACCAAATCGTGTTGGTGCCTCTTCATATGATTATTTTTTAGTAACGGATGAACAGCTAAAGAAAGACCATAAGTGGAAAGCTCCTGATTATCCTGCTGCAACAAGTACAATGTATAGCTATATGCAAAATGTTCATTTTGCCTATCAAGTTAATAATACGCTGTACTTTAGTAATACAGCAGATAACGATAAATTGTATAAGCTTGACCTAGCAAGTAGCAAGAAAACAAAGGTTATTGATAAACGTGCTTTATATATAACAGGAGCAGATAATATATTGTATTTCAGCGATTACAGTAACAGTGGATACTTAACAAAACTAAATCTTAAGACATTAGAGACTGAAGTACTTGTCAAACAATCAGTTTCTGATTTAAAGATAAGTGATAACTATTTAATTTATAACATTAAGGCAAAAGAACAGAAGCTTAAAATAAACTAAGCTCCAGTGTCGCTGTTATTTACTAAGAGATAATGGGAGTAGGAGACTTCCGTGAGAAATGAGCGACGAAGAGGTTCGAACTCACTCATAGGAGGATCTACCCAAAGTATAGTGTATAACCACAATTTTACAAAGTTACCTTTATCTTTTTTTATAAAATATAAGCACAAAAGGACTTCTGAGTAAGTTCTTTGTGCTTTTTTTGTATATAATGAAAATAGGAATACGGTTGGAGGTGAGGATTTTGTGGAAAAAATTAGCTATTATCGTAATTATCGTTATTTTTATTGACCCAATCTATTCAGCTGGTAAAGCAGTTGTACAACAGGTGATCACTTGGGCAAATAATGATGAAATAGAAACGATGCTTCTCTCAACAAAGGAAAAAATCATAGATGTCACTGCTAAACTTTCAGAGAATGCCTCAATTGAAACAGCTACACCTATAGAAGAAGACCCAGAAGGAAATATAGCCGTTACAGCACCTACTTCCGAAAAACCTGAATCGAAGATAGTTGTATCGAATGCAAAGGAAATGGCTGATGCGATGTATGCGTACTACAGTAGTTTTTCACCTACATTTCAAATACAATATCAAGGCAATACGCAAAAAATTGAACAAATCGTGAAAGAAGCCTATGAAAATGCTATAAAACGGGATGATTATGTATATGGGCATATTAGTAAACACTCAATTCGTTTTGAATATGGGAGAAAAACAGCTACAATCTTTGGCGAGCAAAGTTATTTAATGACACCAGAGCAGGCAGCATATGTCGAAATGAATGTTCAAGAGATTGTGGCCTCTATTAATAAAAATGCATTAAATGATGTAGAAAAAGTTAGGGCTATCAATGATTATATCGTTGCCAACACCGCCTATACAGATCAAACTAATTCAAGTCCGCATAGCGCATATACAGTTCTTTCAGAGCATGGTGGGGTTTGTCAGGGCTATGCATTGTTGGCTCACTCTATGTTACAAAAGCTAGGTATAGAAACAAAATATATAGTAGGTTATGTTGGACAAGAAGGACATGCATGGAACTTAGTAAAGCTAGGTGGTCAATGGTATCACCTCGATACTACATGGAATGATCCAGTACCAGATCGTAAAGGTGCAGTACGATATCAATATTTTTTAGTGGATGATCAAACGATGGCAAAAGATCATACGTGGATTGCTGGGGATTACCCGCAAGCAAGAAGTACCGTGTATAACTACTTTCATGATATAGATTTCCCTACACAAGTTGGGCAGCAAATATTTTATAGCAGTATTTCTGATAATAATAAATTGTACGTCCTTGATTTGAAGACAGGTAAATCGAAGCTCGTTTCGAGGTCACGAGCACAATACATTGTATACGCAGACGGTTGGCTATATTTTAGCAATTATTCGCAAGGTGCATATTTAACAAAAATTCGCCCTAATGGAAGCGGAGAACAAATCTTAAATAGGGAAGATACGAAGGACTTATTTGTGAAGGATGGCTATTTATATTTTACGACAAATGAACTGAAAAAAATGGCTCTTTAACTTCTGTATCTGGCGCTGTCGCTATACTTTCGCGTAGTTAAACATTTGGTTGCTGTCGCTACGCTTTCGCAAAGTAAAGATTTGCCGCTGTCGCATAGTAAAGATTCGCTGAATGAAGATAAAAAAATAATCCTGAATGAACAAAAGGGCATGACATTATTTACTGTCATAAGCCCTTTTTGTTCGCTCGATAAGATAATAGATTGGTTGATGCTGACACAGAGAAACTTCGATTTGCGGATACATCGATTTCATTTCCTGTGATAAAGTTTTAAAAATTATTGGGTTATGCTTAATGGCACCACCATTACAGTACAGGTTAAATGCTCCTCCTTGATAGCCGCTTTTTTCTAATACAGCGCAAACAAGGAGCACTAATTCATGAGCAGCACGCATTGATATTTGAATAGCGCATGAATCATTTTTGGTCACTGCATCTGCCAAAAATGCTCCCATTCTTGCAAGCTGTGCATTCGTGTATGCTGGATGGAATAGCCATGCGGCTAGCTCCGTAACATCTTGAATACGTAAGTAATGATAGACAGCATTTTTTAAGATGGTCGGTTCTCCACGCCCGTCTTCCATTTTGAAAATAGCACGAATGACCTCCTGCCCTAGCCAATAGCCACTACCTTCATCTCCTGCCCGATGTCCCCAACCACCAGCACGCACTATCTGCTTACCATCAAATGCGTATGCAATGGCACCTGTTCCAGCAATGAGTAAGGCGCCAGCCTGTCCGGCAGTAACACCGAGTAAAGTGGCTTGTGCATCATTTTCGATAATAAGCGTATCTATCTTTAGTTGTAATGGGGATAGCGCGTTATGAACTATTGCTGACACGATTCCATGATCCTTGGGGGAATCAATGCCAGCCATTGCAAAGGTGGCTACAGCAATATGTGAACATTTTTTCGTTTGCAAAAAGTCCTGTACATTTCCTAACAACGCTCGCAATACTACTGTAGCAGATTCGGCACCAATAGCTTGATAGTTAGAGCCACTCGTTGATTTTGTATATATAATTTCACCAGATTCGGCATGTACGATTGCACATGCCGTTTTTGTAGCACCGCCATCAATAATAAGTAGCCATTCCATCATTGATTCCATTCCTCTATAAATACAGATAATTGTTTTTCAGCCTCTGCGATTTTAGACTCCTTCATACGAATCCACTCATAAAGACTATGTGAACTTAGCTTGGCGCGTTCAAGAGATGCTTTCATTGTTGAAGGGGCAGGACCACCAGGTAGTGTACGGAGACCAACGAAAGTCTCTGGTTTTAAAGTTTTATAAAAATCCTCTTCAGAGATATTTAATGGTTTACCAGTAATCAATTTAGATTGTGTATTCGCTAACCCCCATGAAAGACTTACTAGTGATTCTTCACCATGAGCAAGCAATACTTTAATACATTTACTTACAATACTATGAGCTTGGCGGAATGAAATTCCTTCAGAGCGCACTAAAGTATCGGCAAGCTCTGTTACATTTGCAAAGCTATTTTCTGCTCGATTTCTCAGCCTTTTCTTGTTCACATCCATTGTGACAACAAGCGAGCCAAATAGTTTGTAAATACCTATTAAACGGTCAATGGCACGCCATAAATAAGGTTGCATATCATCTTCAGTATCTACGATATCCCCAAACGGTGTATTATGTACCATTTGTAATACTGTGCTAGCATCTCCAACAACCGCTGATAGTAATGAACGCGTATGCTCTATTGAAACAGGGTTACGCTTTTGAGGCATTATTGAGCTAATTTGTACGTACGGACTTGCCAGTGTAAATGCATTGAATTCCTGTGTCGCCCATAGTAAAAAATCTTGAGATGTACGTCCGAGATTAAGTGCCGCAAGCTGAACAATACTCGCCGCCTCTGCAATATAGTCAGCACCAGCAACAGCATCCCACGCATTTTCGATAATATCATCAAATGCCAATAAGTCGCACATACGCTCACGACTAATCTTGAAGCCTGTTGTTGTAAGTGCTGCAGCTCCCATACTGCTACGATTAACGGTTTTGTAGACATGCTGTAAACGTTCAAAATCTCGTTCAAGTTGATCGATGACAGCTTTCAAATAATGCGCAAAGGTTGTTGGCTGTGCCTGTTGTGTATGTGTATAGCCAATCATAATAGTATCAACATGCTCCTCAGCAGCAGCAATTAAATCATCTCGTAATGTAAGTAATTCTTGCATTAGTAATAATAATTTTTTTCTTAAAGTCATTCGATAGATGGCAATGCCCATATCATTACGACTTCTACCAATGTGAAGATTTCCAGCAACATCACCAGCAAGTTCTATTAATTTATTTTCAATGCGGAAAAATAAATCCTCATATCGTGGGCTGTAATCCTCTATACGATAATAGTTTAGGTCTAGTTTTTTTAGTGCAATAGCAATTTGTTTTGCTTCGTCTTTTTTTACGAGTCCTTGTTCTTCTAACATTTTTAAGTGTGCAATATTAATTTGTAGCATGATTGTTAAAAAGTTTTTCTTCGCTTCATCATAAGCTGGCTGTAAGACGATTTTACGATAAATATTAGAAGGGAAATTCATCCCGTCTTCTTGCTGTGTTTTGTTGCGGAAATCTTCAAACATAATAATTGCCTCCTAGTAGATTAGCAGTTATATGGCTGAACCAGCACTGCCTTTAGATAACTTCTCAGAAATAATAAGTACAATTAAAATTAAGCAAATTTGTAAGACACCGTATGCACAGGCAGTTCCAAACTTAAACGCATACAATTTTTGGAATATTGCTACGGATAGCGGGATAGTCGTTGTACTGTAAATAAGAATTGATGCTACGAATTCACCAAAGCTTTGCACAAGTGCAAGTAATGTACCTGCAAGAATGCCAGTAAAGGTAAGAGGCACTACGATACGTCTAAATGTATACCACCAACTGGCACCTAAGCCTCGTGATGCTTCTTCGATAGACTGATCTAACTGCACAAGAGATGCGGATGTCGATCGAAAAACGAGCGGTAAATGTCTAATAAAGTAAGCTAATGGTAAAATCCAGAACGTCCCGATCAGAACTTGATTAAAGGCAAAAATATTTTCCGTACTAAAGGCTGCGATTAAATTGACGGCTACAACTGTCCCTGGCAATGCCCAAGGAATCATAATCAAAATGTCGAGCAATGTCTTACCTTTAAAATTTAGACGTACCATCGCATAGGCTGCTGCGACACCGAAAATAATATTGCCGAACGTTGCGACGATACCCATTTGAATAGAATTCCAAATAGGTCGCCACGTTCGTTCATCTGTGAAGAGAGCTACATAATGGCTAAGTGTATAATCGGTAGGCAGAATTTGCGTTTTCCATGCTCCATCAACTGAAAAAGAAATTAAGATAAGCACTATAATCGGCAAGATTAAAATTAATGTACCTATGAAAGACGCAATAGTCGCTATGATTTTCATCCTTTTTGAAGACACTTCAGATCGATGAACGCTGATGCCCTTGCTTAGGTTTTGATAGTTTCGGCGGTTTTGATACCAACGCATAATAATTAAAAAGGTGATGGATACAAAGGATAAAATCATGGATTGCGTCGCTGCCATATCTAAATTGCCATTAGTACGAGATAAATATATTTGCATT
Source organism: Lysinibacillus sp. NPDC097231 (assembly GCF_044761885.1). Taxonomy (NCBI): domain Bacteria; kingdom Bacillati; phylum Bacillota; class Bacilli; order Caryophanales; family Bacillaceae; genus Lysinibacillus; species Lysinibacillus sp. NPDC097231. The sequence continues at coordinate 20,598 of NZ_JBIWDH010000026.1, forward strand.
GTCATCGTGCGTTCTACACCGAACATTAAAGGTGCCGTGTAGGATGCCATAGATATCATAAATACTAATAGTGAAGATGCAACAATCGAAGGTGTTAACATTGGCAGAATAACCTTTGTCCATACACGAATACGCCCCGCTCCTAGACTAGTTGCTGCTTCCTCAAGTGCTGGATCTAGTCCCTTTATCGCAGCGGAGGCAGTCAAGTAGAAGTAAGTGTACATAGTGAATGTATGTACAACGATGACCCCCCCGATACCTTTTAAGGAAAAGGGCACTTGATTTAAACCAAATAGATGTTGAAGCGCACGTGGGAAAATGCCACTTTCTCCATATAAGAATGTAAAGGAGAGTACCCCTACTAAAGGTGGAAGGGCCATGGGTACCAATACTAAAACAGATAGTACACGCCTACCTGGAAAATCATAACGTTCTAGTAAGAATGCCATGGTAACACCAACGATTGCGCAGCAAATAACACTGATGATAGAAATATATAAACTAGTCCATAATGCTTCGAGATTTGCTGGGCTAGTTATGTCAAAAAACTTTTTGTAATGAAAGAGTGGATCATCACTAGAAAAACTTTGTATAAGGGTTTGATAGAAGGGATAAACCACATAGGCAAACAACACTAAAAATAATGGCGAAATTAAGACATATACAAACCAATTAGAATGCGTGAGTCGTGTCCATACATTTTCTTTAGGAGCATTGAGGGGTGGTTTTTCCATGTTGCTTTCCTCCTATTCACCTAAAAAGTATAGTGCATCGTTGGCTATATTTAAGGTAATATGTTCACCAATCTTTTTTAAATGGTCATTTGAATTAATAATCATAACCTTTAGTGAAAATTCTTTAAAATCCACAATATAATTTACACTGATTCCAGTAAATTCAACAAAGGTAATCTTACCTGTTAATGTGTTGTCTCCGTTACCTAGATTAATAGACTCCGGACGAATAGAAATAAACACTTTGTCTCCAATCATATGCGTTAAAGTTGGGGAGCTATGTTGTTTTTGCCCAGTAAGAACAAGTCCATTTGCTGTTTTTGCTTGTATGACTTCACCATCAATTGTATTGATTGTTGCTTCAACTAAATTTGTTTCACCAATAAAATCTGCGACGAAGCGATTTAAGGGGCGATTATAGATCTCCTGTGGGGCACCAATTTGCTTGATGTATCCATTATCCATCACCATTATTCGATCAGACATGGCCATGGCCTCCATTTGATCATGCGTAACGTAAATAGTTGTGACGCCAAGCTCAGATTGTATACGTTTTATTTCAATTCGCGTTTCTTCGCGCAATTTTGCATCTAAGTTTGATAATGGCTCGTCGAGTAATAAAATATCAGGTTCGATGACAAGTGCTCTTGCTAATGCAACACGTTGTTGCTGACCGCCAGATAATTCATTAATTTTTCTGTCTCCGTACGATGCGAGATGAACTAACCCGCGAATTCGATCGACTTTTTGCTTGATATCATTTCTGGATAGCTTTCTCACCTGTAAACCGAAGGCTATATTTTCATCAACCGTCATATGAGGAAAAAGAGCGTAATTTTGAAACACCATACCGATATTACGTTTATTGGGCTGAAGTCTAGTTACGTCTCGATCATCAAAAAAAACTTTCCCCTCCGTTGGGTAATAAAAGCCAGCAATCATTCTTAAGGTTGTTGTTTTACCGCAACCGCTTGGACCGAGGAACGTAAAAAACTCGCCAGCTTTAATATCAAGATTTAAATTTTTTACACCATGCACTTGACCAAATTGCTTAGAGACATTTTCTATTTTGACGCTTCTCAATAAAACGTTCCTTTCTCGTAGTGAATTAGTTGTACATGAAGGGTATCAAGGTAAAAAATGTTGCATTTTCTAGTGAAGTACGACTGATTATTTCCTCTTTTTTATACAAAAATAGCAAACTAGGGGATGACCACTAGTATGCTATTTTTCCGTCTTAAAAATTTAGTAGCAGAAAAGGAGAGCATAATAAGCATACAATTGTGTCATTAAGTTTTATTTACCGCGACCTTTTATATTGTTATCCCAGTACTCCATCCATTCAGCTTCTTTTTCCGACATAAGTTGCCAATCGATATCAAACGTTTTTAAATCTAATTCTTGATACCAATCAGGCATTGTTGTTTTATCGATATCAGTGCGAGTAGGAATTTGATAGTAGTCATTTGCCAATTGCGTTACCATATCTTTTTCAAATAAAAATTCGACAAAAAGCTTTGCATTCTCTAAATTTTTAGCATTGTTTACAACAGCCACACCATCTACTAAAATTGGTGCACCACTTTTTGGATAAATATAGTCGAATGGATAATCCGTCGTAAATTTCTTTAATAAAATATCTTGGAGATTCCATAAAGAGATGCTTCCTTCTTGACGTGTTAACTTTAAATAAAGTGCATTTGGATCTTGTGTATATTCTTTCGTGTTAGCATCTAATTTCAATAACCAATCATAACCCTTATCAAGTGAATCGACACCTTGTCGGACAATCATGGAAGAGTAAATTGTACGCATTGTTCCAGAAGCTAGCACGCCGCGAATTAAAATTTGATTCTTCCATTTTGGATCTAATAGGTCATCCCAATCCTGTGGCCCTGTCTCCTTTGTTAATAAATCCCTATTAATCATAATAACTTCTGGTAGTAGCATTTCACCAAACCAACGACCTTTTTCATCCTTATGAGCTGCATCGATGGAACCGTTAAAGCTAGGCGTCCATGCTTGTAGTAAATCCTCGTTGGCTCCAACAATTAGCGCTGATTGTGTACCGCCCCACCAAAAATCAGCCTGAGGATTGGCTTTTTCACCCCGCAAGCGTTCTAAAATTTGCTGTGCGCCCATCGTTAAAAATTCAACCTTTATGTCCGGATACTTTTCATTAAACTGATCGATTACTTTTTGCACCATTTCTTCGTCACGGCCTGTGTAAATAACAAGCTTGCCTGATGGTGATGCCTTCACGTCTACCTTTTCAGAGTTGGATGCTTTGTCACTATCTGTGGCGTCTTTTGTAGAATTCTTGTTGTTATCACTACTACAAGCAGCTAAGATAATGAGCATCAGCACTAGGAAAAAACCGAGAATACGCGTTTTTTTCATAATCTTCCCCTTCCTCATAGTTAGTCACTTACATATAGCAGTATAATACGAAGGTTGAACATTAATGTTAAAATTATCGAAAAATTCTAATTATAATAATCATAAACTAAGTAAAGATTGGATATCAATGGAGTTTAGACAAAATTCAAAAAAACTCCTTAAAAAGGATATATCCATTTTTAAGGAGTCTGATGATTATTTAATTCCCTTTGTGTTACCATTTACTGATTCCAATAAGATAGCCTTTTGTCGTCGCTGAGCAAAGATTGTCGGAAGTATCATACCAACAAGAACAAAAATAATACCGATTATCTGTAAAAAGGTTAATGGTTCATGTAGAACAATAACAGAAACAGTTACAGCGACAGGCAGTTCTGTGGCACTCAATATAGAAGCAAGAGCTCCGCCTATCTTTGGAATAGCTATAGAGAAAAAATAAATCGGCAAAATAATACCGAAAAGCCCAAGTGCTAGCCCAAATTTCCATAAGCCTTGAGCAAATAATTTCCCGTTCCAAACAATTTCAGGATTCAGGAAAATACTAATCGTTATGAGTGCAACAAAGGAAACAATTAACACGCGTGATGTGGTTGTAATACCCTCCACAGGTCTGGAGTTAAATTGTATAAAGCAAGCAAAGCTAACGGCTGCAGTAAACCCAAATAACCATCCTTGTATTGGAATTCCGCTTAAATCTACATTCAATACACCAGCGGCTAAAATGGTCCCAATAAATAAAATAATGATAGAAATCACTTCAGGTCGACTTGGTAATCGTTTATGTAGTCCACAATCTAACAATAGACCAATCCACGTAAATTGAAAGAGCATTACTACTGCTAAAGACGCGGGAAGATAATTTAATGACTCCCCGTATACAATACCTGTAATACCCGTAAACAATCCTGCGCAAATTAAAATGAAAAGTCCCCGTTTTGAGGGTTTGGGTATTTGTCTTTGTGTAACTATAAATATAGTGCCTATTAGTATAAAGCCAATAATATATTGACTCGTTATTGCCTCTGCTGATGTAAAACCATGTTGCATCGCTACTTTGACGATTGTCGATAAAATCCCGTAGCTACTAGAAGCAATGACAATCAAAAGAGGATATATTACATTTGTTTTCATGCTTTTACTATTCACTTCCTACATCTGTTTCACCATATGATGAAAGGGTTCATCAATAATTGACCATGGTTCTGTAATGACAAAGCCCAAACGCTCATATAGACGACGAGCGTCTTCTTTCTGCGTTTCGACATTTAATGATAATTTTCTATAGCCGTGCTGCTTTGTTAGTTCTTCTGCAAATTGTAGTAATAATGTACCGATCCCTTTACCACGGGCTTCTTGTGCTACACAAACAGTATCGATATAGTATTCGTCCTCATGAGCCTCTTTATCGATGACAATAGAAGGCGCATTTTTTACTTCCAGCCATTTTACAAGATTAGCGTCCATTTCAATAGCCTGTACGCCATTATAGTAAACAAGAATTCCTAATATCTGTTCATCCTCAACGGCAACGAAGGTATTTACATAGGAGTGTCGATTGTCTTCACGTTTGAAAAGTACTGTTAGTTCCCGTTTAACTGCTTCAGCTGTTTGTTCACCAGATAAACGATTGGCGATATCACCAATGGCATCCATAATTAATGGTACAACGGCATGGGCATCCTGCGGTTGTGCTTGTCGAATTGTAATACTCATTGTCAAAATCCCTACCTTTCTATAGGCAAGTATAACAAAGATAGGAGATGACTCAAGTTATTGAGTAGATGGGGATATTTTTTAGTGACTACTTTACTATTTTTCCGAAAGTTTAAAACTTTATACGACAACTATTTTCATGTTAATCTAGAATGAATAGACTTTCGGGAGGACAACTATGACAAAGGAAGATAAGGATTTTATTTTAGTCTATGGAGATGCTTTTATTGACTATATTGCTGATGATGTAACAAATACATCTTTTACTAAATATATGGGTGGGGCAACGGTAAATGTTGCTGCAGGTATTAGCCGTATTGGTGCTCCATCTGCATTAATTACCATTACCGGAGATGACGAAGGCTCCCAATTTGTAAGAGATGGGCTTGCGGAGGAAGGGGTAGCTCTAGATTATGCAGTTTTTAACCCTGCAAAACGTGTAAGTGGTGTCTATGTGCATTTAACAGAAGCATGTGAGCGTATTTTTAAAGATTATGTCGATGAGACACCAGATTTACAAGTAGAAGCTTCTCAGTTAAATGAAGTTGCTTTTAAACATGCCTCTGCTATAACAGTGTGTTCAGGTACTATGTTTCATCCTACAGCCCTTGAAACGACACGTGCTGCTGTAGAGATGGCAAAGGAAAAAGGGGCAATTATCGCGATGGATGCGAACATTCGACCATTACGTTGGAGCAGTGAGAAGATTTGCCGTGAAACCATCACATCGTTTTTTGAGGAAGTAGATATTTTAAAGGTTACAGATGATGAATTATTCTTCCTAACAGAAACAACTAGCTTGGAAGAGGGGATTGAGCAATTAAACAGTTATTTAGTGCCCATTATTTTAGTAACAGTAGGGGAAAATGGTACATATGCGGTATTAAATGGTGAGGTTATCCATGTATCGACAGAAAAGGTTGTGCCAGTAGATACTACAGGTGCTGGAGATGCATTTATGGCTGGTGTATTACGTGATGTTCATTACAATGGCTTACCTACAACAGAGGAGGAGCTTGTTCGTTGTGTAAGCTTTGGCAATAAGCTGGGTGCTTTGGCAGCAACGAAAGCTGGCGCATTAACTGCTCTTCCGTATTATGATGATATAAAGCATTTACTTTAACTTTTTTCAGCAGGTGTCCAAACACCTGCTGAAAGAAGTTAAAGCCTCCGGCGGATGTCATGGAATCGGAAAGGAGTTCTTTGTGCAAGCACAAAGCCGATTCCAGACGCAATTATGCCGAGGCATAATTGATTAATTGTTTGGAGCGTGTCATATTATGGAGAAAAATTACGATGTATTAGTAAAGGATCGATTATTCTTTGGCGGTGCGAAAGATGCAGATTCAGCTTTTGAACAAGAAACGGTTGATATCGTGATTGATGTTCGAGTAAATGGATTATCTAAGGAGGAGCAGGAAGCGGCTTCGTATGTGTACAAGCATATGCCCATTGCTGATGAGGACATAGAAGTAGCACCATCTATTCGAAAAGTTGCGAAAGAAATTGTTTCTGCCTATGAGAATGGGCAGAAAGTTTACTTCCATTGCGGAAGCGGGGGTGGTCGTGCAGGCGTAGCAGCGACTGCCGTGTTAATGGAGCTTGGCATGGCTAATTCTCTAGAGGAAGCGGAAATAGCTGTAAAGGAAGCACGTCCACAAGTAACGATTCGCCCAAAAATGGAAGATGCTTTGCAGAAACTATATAAATAATAGGCAGTTCAATAAGTCTCTTTTAAAGTAAATTCGTGTGAAATTGAAAATGCAGAAGTGTTGTTAAATCAACATTTCTGCATTTTGCAATTTACTAATGCTTGGCTAAAATACCCTTTAAGTCCCGTTTTCAATTGTATCTAATTTTGTTCTATACATATTAGAATGAAATTTGTTATAGTAATAATATAACAAAGAATGAGGTGATTTGTATGATGGAGGAGTTAGCAAAAGTTCCATGGGCAGTCATAGCTCCACTTATCGTGGTTCAATTAATTTTAATAATTGTAGCTCTATTAGACTTACGTAAAATCCATGCAACAAACGGACCGAAAATTTTATGGGTTTTTATTATTATATTTGTTAATCTACTAGGGCCAATTGCGTACTTTATAGTTGGGAGAAAGCAATCATGACAACATTACTTCAAGTAACAGGTTTGACAAAGCAATTTGCTGAGAAAGTAGTTGTAGATGGAATTGAGTTCATATTAGAAAAAAATACATCTACCGCGTTAATTGGACCGAATGGTGCAGGTAAGACTACGACATTATCGATGCTAACGGGTCTATTAAAACCAACTTCCGGAAGTGTAAAAATGCTAGATGGTGATTTAAGAGCCAATATTGGTTTTCTGCCACAATATCCGCAATTTCATCCTTGGCTAAGTGCGTTAGAGTTTACTGAAATGGCTGCAAAATTAAATGGTGTACCTACAAGAAAAGCCAAAATAGAAGCACAGAAAACTTTGGAATTTGTAGGATTAGGTAATGATTTAAATAAGAAAATTGCCACATTTTCTGGTGGTATGAGGCAACGACTTGGTATTTCCCAGGCAATTGTGCATAATCCTAAATTACTGTTATTAGATGAGCCTGTTTCTGCTCTAGATCCAGTCGGACGCAGGGAAGTACTTGATTTGTTGAAGGGTTTGCAACAAGAAACAACTATTTTATATTCGACGCATATTTTAAATGATGCTGAAGAGATGACAGATCAATTATTGTTTTTACGTGATGGAAAGCTAGTAGAGCAGGGAACATTACTTGAGGTCAGACAACGTTTCGATGAACCAAATTATGTTGTAGAGTTTGGCACTGAAAAAGAGGCACAACTTTTTGCCAGTCAATCTGCGCTTATTGGAGAAGCTAAGGGGAGTCATGTATATATAGAAATTATTGATGAAAAACCGAGTATGCAGGATCTGCTTCAACATTTAAGCAGTTGTCCTTACAAAATACGAAAAGTAGAGCGACAAACAGCATCACTTGAAGAGATTTTTATGAAGGTGGCGAAAAGCATATGAGGGGATTTAACGTACTTCTGCAAAAGGAATTCAGAGAAGCTTGGCGAAGTTGGAAGTTTTTATGGATACCTCTTGTATTTGCATTGCTTGGTATGAGTGATCCACTGACAAACTATTACATGATGGATATTTTAAATGCTGTCGGTAATCTACCAGAAGGCTTTGAGATGTTGATGCCAGAGCTTATGCCAGTTGACTTATTACAAGCCTCTATTGGACAGTTTCAAACGATTGGGTTACTCGTATTAATGGCTACTTTTGTAGGGGCCATTAGTAAAGAAAGAGCAAGTGGTATGGCTACTTTATTGTATGTGCGTCCTATATCGTTTGGAGCTTATTTTATGAGTAAATTTATCGTCATGGGTACTGTTGGCTTAGCTAGCATTTTAGCTGGTTTTGCTGCGAGTATTTACTATACAGTCGTGCTTTATGGAACATTTGAGGTAGGACCACTTGTAGCAAGTTTTTGCACGTATTTTTCTTGGCTACTCTTTGTGTTAGCTGTTACTTTGATGATGAGTGCTACCTTTAAAACTGTTATAGCAACAACATGTGCATTTGCTTTAATATTTGTTGGACAAATATTGGATGCTTTAGTCGGTACATTTTGGACGATATCTCCGTGGAAACTACCATTATATGGTGTTCAGTTAATGAGGGGTACGATGGAAATGTCTGATTATTGGTGGAGTCTATCTATTACATTAGTTGCCTCAATTATTTGTATAAGTATAGGGATTTTGACAATGAAGAAAAATGCATCAATGACGAAAATTTAACTTAATTCAAACATTCGCTGAAATGGAGGAACTCAGGCAATTACACATCCTGTGAAAATGCCTGAGTGACAAACATCGTGTTGTCGTTACTGATGCTACTACATTTGCACTACCAATTAACGATAAAGTCTCTATGTTGGAGATCACCTTCTTGGACATTTTTAACTTCATATAATAGTAAAAGCCGCTCAATTAAAACTTATGAAATCTTCCTCTAACGGATACAATCCAATTTGTTCAGATAGTAAAGATGATTCCAGTATTTCCCACATCGCTCCCGCAAAGAAAACATTTTTTGACCCAATCTGCTCATCGGACGTCCCCAGGAAAGCACTAAGTCGGAACGAAAATCAACCACACGTTATAGAGATGGGGCTATATTATGTACATAACTTATCTTGGAATATCCATAACTTAGGAATATAATGTAGCTATGACTTATGATTTGTCGAATAACTCGGAAAATATGAAAATTTAAGTAGGAGGGTGTGGATAAATTTGGCTACAGAAAATTCCGATCGCTTTCTCACAGCGTTTAATCGGATAGATCACAGGCTAAGAGATATTGTCGGTGCGAAAGATTTTATGCCATTTTACCGTCTTATCGATCAAGCAAAGAAGAAGGATGTACTAGTACGAAAATACGAAGACGATTTAAGATCATATGCGGATTTGCGAAATGCAATTGTCCATCATCGTACATCAATGGAATATGTAATTGCTGAACCTCATATTGACGTAGTTGAGAGAATCGAGTATATAGATGCAACACTTGCTAAGCCCACGCTCGTTGGACAAATGTTTAGCAAAAAAGTGCTCGCTTTTCAGGAAAGAGATTCGTTAAAGCATGTGTTAAAAGTCATTCGTTATCGTAAATTTACACAGTTTCCTGTATATCATAAAGATCAATTTAAAGGACTTGTGACGACAGTGGGAATCACAAACTGGCTAGCTACGATGATGGGAGGCAATCAATTACCTAAAAAGATTCCGAGCTTACACGATATATTAATGCATGAAAAAAATCGAGTGAATTATAAATTTGTGAGTAGATACATAACGATTTACGAGGCAGAAGATATTTTTAAACAAGGGGTAGAGCGGGGACGCCGCTTTGAAGCTTTATTAATAACGGAGCATGGGAAGCCTCATCAAAAGCTAATCGGCATTGTTACACCATTGGATATTGTAAAAATAGATTAAGCAAGACGACACAAGCTATTAAGGGCTTGATCGTCTTGCTTTATCCTTCAAGCTTACATATAAGGAGCCGTTTGCTTGAACCTGCGCGAAATAAACATCTTCAGCGGATTGAACATTTTGCTTTTTCAGCTTTTTCATAAGCCAATCTTCAGTCAATTCAAGTTCAACTAAATTTTCATAAATAACCTGTCCATCTGAAACCACTTCTGTTGGGATATAGGTTGGTGGTGTTACATCTGCCTTTACATCTTGTTTTGTCGCTGGCTGCTCAGCGGGTTTTGGTAACACACTAAGTTTACCGGTTGTTTCAAGTAACGCATATTGTACATCTTGTATAGAGAATATGGCTTGTTCTCGTAACATCATTGCTAACTCATCCATATGCAAACGATTTTTCTTCAAGGCGGATTCTAAAATAAGTCCATTTTGAATAAGAATTGTTGGCTTGTCATCGACAATTACACGAGCCTTTTTGGATTTAATGGTAACAACGGTCATTAAATAAGTTAAAATACTCCACCAAATTAATGCAATAAGTCCATCTAGAAAGGGTGTCTCAGCCTGTGCGGCAATTTCTGACGCAATAGAGCCAAATGTGATACCTGTTGTATAGTGGAAAAATGTAAGTTGCCCGAGCTGTTTTTTTCCAAGTAATCGGGTTACAATGAGCAACGCAAAAAAGGAAAGTGTTGATCTAAGGATCATTTCCCAAAAATCAGCTTTAAAAAATTCGTCTATATTCATACATAAATCAACTCCCTTAAAACTGCTATCAACGAATAGCTTGTGCAAAAAGGTCGATAGTATGCGACAATTTCTTATAAATGAAAATTATAAAAACAGAATATGGGGTGACTGCATGAACAAACAAATAGAAAATTATAATAACCCAGTCTATCCAATTATGATTGCAATAGCTGTTGCCCATCTTATCAACGATACGATGCAAGCAGTTATCCCGGCGATGTTCCCTATATTGAAGAGTGATTTAGGGTTAACTTTCACACAAATAGGCCTTATTTCGTTTGTATTGAATATGTTTGCCTCTGCTTTGCAGCCCGTTGTTGGTTATGCAAGTGATAAAAAACCAATGCCCTATGCTTTGCCAATTGGCATGGCTAGTTCGTTTATAGGTATAGCAATAATAGCGTTTACATCACAATATTGGATAATTATTGTTGCAGTGTTATTTTTGGGTTTTGGTTCAGCCATTTTTCATCCTGAGGGTTCACGTGTATCGTTTATGGCAGCGGGCTCAAAAAGAGGGCTTGCACAATCGATTTATCAAGTAGGGGGTAATTCTGGTCAAGCACTTGCACCCCTAATTAGTGCCTTTATTTTTGATATTTTTGGACAACGTGGTGCAGCCATTGTCTTAGTGATGACAGCAATTGGTATTGTAGTCTTAAGTAAAATAGCTGCATGGTATAAAAAGCAGTTGGAGCAAGAACGTGCGGCAAAGAAAAAACGACTCTTAGTCTCTAACTTGCCACCTCTAACAAAGAAACAAGTAGGTATTGCATTAACATTATTATTTACTATTATTTTTGCGCGATCATTTTATACAACCAATATTACAAGTTATTATGTATTTTATTTAATGAATCATTATGATATCAGTCTTCGTCTTGGGCAAATCTTAATTTTCACCTTTATGGCATTTGGTGTCATTGGAACATTTTTTGGAGGCTCTTTATCAGATCGAATTGGCAGAAAAAACGTTATTTTACTGTCCGTTATTGTACCAATGCCATTCTGTTTAGCATTGCCGTATGTCCCGTTGTGGGCAGCAATTATATTTTTGGTGATTATCGGTGCGTTAATTATGATTAGCTTCTCAGTAACGGTTGTTTATGCACAAGAGCTTGTACCGACAAAAATTGGTACAATGGCAGGTTTAACAACAGGCTTTGCGTTCGGAATGGGTGCGATAGGAGCGTTGGTAATTGGTAGATTAATTGATCACAAAGGCATTGAATTTACAATGATGGTTGTATCTTTGTTACCTTTATTACTCTTAGTGGCCTTTTTCTTACCGAAGGATAAACCTGCTTCAGCGGTGTAGATCTGAGGAAAGAGCTGACGGAAAGATAAAAACGCGTCCCCAAATAAGAGGTACGCGTTTTTATTATTGACGTAATGGTGATAGAAATTCTGCTGGTAGTTTTTCTTTATGAACAACATAACCCTCAGAAACATGGACTTCGTGCATTTTATCATTGTAGGTAAATTTGAAAATACCATTGTCAAAGTCGGTGCCAATTTCTTTGAAAAATATACCCTCAATTGATACATATTTAGGGCATGTAAATGCTACCTTAAAGTCTTCGTGTTCCTTGATTAAGTAAGCACGTACACCTTTTTCATATGTATCGTTTGCATCATCATCGGTTGGTCGTTGAACTGCAACGATGTGAAAATCAACAAAAGGAACCTCTTTTAACAGAACATTTAGGAATGAGCCTTTTGTGATCTCTTCCCAACGACTTTGTGCACTTTGCCCAACTATGATTTGTGAAATACTGTAATTTTTGGCCACTTCCGCAATTACTTTTTGTATTGGGCGTTTTTCATTATCCTGTAATATGAACTTTTCAACTTCGAGCTCATCAGATAACTTTTTCCATTGCTCGATGTAGCTAGATTTCTCTGCATCAAACTCATCAAGGGGTTGCGAATCAACCGAAAGAATATAGAGTGGGCAATCTAGCATAGTGGCCATTTTATGCCCACGACGTATTAAACGTTCACCGTTAAGACCGTAGTAAACACAGACTAGAATACTTTCATCCAAACGCCCTTTTACATGCCTCATAAAAATTTACACCTCTTATCCTTGTTGTTATTTTGCTGTTTTCACTGTTCGTTTTGAAAAAATTATCCTAAAACAGCTAAAATTGATGCTGTTACAGTGCATTATGCTTATTTATATTGTATACTTAAAATGTATAAAAGTTATTGCCAATATATCTGGAAAACCTTTAGGAATTAGGTTTATCTCTATGCTTTACAGTTATTTGACTTATGCATCTCGTGCATTTGAACCAATTGCTTCTATATGCCACACTATTATGAAGGGAGTTAAATAGATAGTCAAGTCTCTTGGCATGCCTTGGAGGTAGTGAGTCTAATTTTGAATAATGTTTATCTATTTATTACTTCTAAATCCATGCAGAAGCTAAGGACAATATGACATTGATCACTCAGGCTACATAGGATATTGAAGCTCATCGTCTGAGTTCCCCCTGATTCATGCAGTACGACCGCAGAAAACTACGACTGAATTCATTCATACTCCAAAATATATGTTGAATGATAAGAATGCTGTAATAACTAGAGTGTCTTCACCGCACAAGTTAAATCTTAGATGCTACTTCGACACGCCACTTATTTTCCGATTTCTAAGAGTATATTCTTTAATACGAGAAAATCAATTTTAAAGATTTCTGATATATTAGTTAAGCTTTCTGGATAACAACTCTTGATCATCTTTGAGGATGATGAGATACAAAAAGACTTTAGTATTTTTCAGTGGGTATCTAAACGTTTGCTGAATAAAGTTAGGGTCTCCAGCAAATGTTATAGATTTTTTTGTGCGCTAAGTAAGTATAAGCGTAGTAACTATAGCAGATTTGGGAATACTTTATTATCGACTATAATGCTACAATCTTTCGCACCATTCCAAATCTAACAGCAGTTTGCTGGACGAATATGATAGTAGGAGGTTTTCATTTGGTTACAGTTCTCATTGCGATACTTTTACCATTTGTTTGTGCTGCGCTTATTCCATTACTTTATAGGCGACTAAGGCGTATTGCACATCTTGGCTGGTTTGTTTTATCCGTTCCATTCATTTTGTTTCTTTTACTCGCGCGCTACGTTCCCCAAATGGCCGAGGGTAAAACGTTTATTCATACATATGAGTGGATTCCCTCTTTTAATATAAATTTCACAACTTACCTCGACGGACTCAGTATGATTTTTGGTTTGCTGATTACAGGTGTAGGTAGCTTAGTCATTTTATATTCTATTTTTTATTTATCAACGAAAGAATCTCTTCATCATTTTTACTGCTATTTGTTACTATTCATGGGCGCTATGCTTGGCGTCGTCTTTTCAGATAATTTAATGGTATTGTACACGTTTTGGGAGTTAACAAGCGTGTCATCCTTCCTGTTAATTGCATTTTGGCATCATCGTAAAGCATCCCGTGCTGGTGCGAGAAAAGCCATGACAATTACTGTATTTGGCGGTCTATCAATGCTTGCAGGCTTCTTAATGCTCTATGTGGCATCGGGAACATTTAGTATTCGTGAAATAGTAGCCAATATAGGGGTTGTACAAGATCATACATTATTTATTCCAGCGTTAATCCTTATTTTACTCGGCGCATTTACAAAGTCTGCACAGTTTCCTTTCCACATTTGGTTGCCTGATGCAATGGAGGCACCAACACCAGTCAGTGCCTATTTACATTCGGCAACAATGGTGAAAGCAGGTATTTATATAGTTGCACGTTTTTCTCCAGTATTCGGAGGAGAGGCTGTCTGGTTCTGGGTGGTCAGTGTGATTGGTCTTGTAACATTGTTCTGGGGCTCATTCAATGCCGTACGTCAAACGGATTTAAAGGCGTTATTGGCCTTTTCAACAGTTAGTCAGCTTGGGTTAATTATGAGTTTATTTGGACTAGGATCGGTCGGTCATTATTACGGTTATGCTGAAAATTCCATTATATATACGCAGGCAAGCTTTGCGGCGTTGTTTCATCTTGTTAATCACTCCACATTTAAGGGTGCACTATTTATGATGGTCGGTATTGTCGATCATGAGGTGGGGACTCGGGATATTCGTCGTCTCGGTGGTTTAATGGCATTGATGCCTGTAACGTTTACAATTGCAGTTATTGGCGGTTTTTCTATGGCTGGTTTACCTCCGTTTAATGGTTTTTTAAGTAAGGAAATGTTTTTTACGGCGGTACTCGCTATTCGTAATGTAGAGGCCTTTTCAATAACTGATTTAGGATTACTATTTCCAATCGTGGCGTGGTTGGCAAGCATCTTTACATTTGTCTACTGTATGATCTTAATTAGTCGTACGTTCTTCGGAAAATTACAGCTAGATAAGATGGATAAAAAACCGCATGAGGCACCGCTTGGGATGCTAGTTTCTCCAATCGTTCTATGTACCTTAGTAGTCGGGATTTTCTTTTTCCCTAATGTGCTAGGTCATTATATTTTAGAACCTGCTATGGCGAGTATTTATCCAACATTCCCTTCCACTACTGAATTAACACCACATATTCATGCGTGGCATGGCATAAATGCAGAGTTAATAATGACTTTCGGTGTAATCATTATTGGGGCAATCTTATTTAAAACGTTAAAAAGGTGGAAGCCCTTATATCGCATTTTTCCACAGAGATATACATTCAATACGTATTATACTCGCATGATTGAGTTTAGTGAAAATAGCTCAGCGAAGTTAACAAATCGCTATATGACAGGCAATTTAACACATTACTTTGTCTATATCTATGTATTTTTTATTGCCCTTATTGCAGGCTATTTTATTTGGTCGGATGCGATGGCATTTAATTTTGCCATGGATTCCACAATTGAGTCCTATGAGCTAATTCTTGTGTTTGTAATGATGTTCGCAGCCGTATGGATGATTTTTGCAAAGGGTCGTGTAACGGCAATGTTGTTGAATGGTGTGCTTGGCTATTCGATTGCATTTTTCTTCGTAATTTTCCGTGCTCCTGATTTAGCATTGACTCAATTAGTGGTTGAATCGGTGACAACTGCGTTATTCCTTCTATGCTTTAAATATTTACCGGATTTAATGCCTGAAGCCTCCCATAAAAGAGCGCAATGGTCGCATGCAGTTATTTCCATTTTCGTTGGAGCAACTGTAACGATCGTAGGCTTAGCAGTTGTCCACTTCGATCGTTTTGAGCCTGTTTCTACTTATTTTAATGATGCCTACGAACTTGTAGGGGGTTCAAATATTGTCAACACAATACTAGGTGATTTCCGTGCATTTGATACCATGCTAGAAGTTGTCGTTCTTCTAATTGCAGGCTTAGGGGTGTATACACTAACGAAGCTTAAGCCGCGAAGGGAGGAAACGGATCATGAAAATTAATGACGTTATTTTACGTACTATTACAAAGACTGTCGTATTCATTATTTTAACCTTGGGTGTTTATTTATTTTTCGCAGGGCATCATGCTCCAGGTGGGGGCTTTATAGGTGGCCTCGTGCTTGCCTCTGGTATTGTTCTATTGTATTTAGCGTATGACATTGAAACAGTGCATAAAGGGATACCATTTGATTTTAAAAAAGTTGCAGCGCTCGGTGTCTTACTTGCTACGGGCACAGCAATCGGATCACTTTTTTTTGACGTACCATTTTTAACACAAGCACATACCTATATTGATATACCGATATTGGGAAAAATGGGCTTTTCGACCGTAACCGTTTTTGAAGCCGGTGTAGCTTTAACTGTTGTAGGTGTTGTGGTCACAATTATTTTAAGCATAAGTGAGGATGAGTAGCCAATGGAGTCTTTAATACTAGTTTTAGTTGGAGTATTAGTAGCTGTTGCGACGTACTTAATCCTCTCAAAACAGTTATTACGCGTAATTTTAGGAACTGCAGTATTATCGCATGCAGCGCATTTATTGATTTTAACGATGGGTGGTCTGAAAAAGGGAGATGTGCCACTTTTAGAAGAATCAGAAGGTCCTTATACAGATGCGCTACCTCAAGCTTTAATTTTAACTGCAATCGTCATTAGCTTTGCAGTGACTGCGTTCGTCCTTGTTCTCGGCTATCGTGCCTATAAAACCAATGGCACAGGGAATTTTGATGAAATGAGAGGTAAGCCGGATGAGTAATATGATTGTTTTACCATTGATCGTGCCGGTCATTACGGCAATTTTACTAGTATTTTTACGTGAAAATATAATCTTACAGCGCATCATTAGTTTAATGACATTAAGCTTTGTTGTCCTTATCAGTGTTGTCTTACTACTAGAGATTCAGGAACAAGGTGTGATGCGAATTGACTTTAGCGGCTGGGCACCCCCGTTCGGCATTTTATTTGTTGCCGATTCATTCGCAGTCTTACTTGTATTAGTAGCCAATATAGTTGCAGCAATTTGTTTGTTATATGCAGTTTCCACAATTGGCAAAAACTATGAAAAGATGTACTTTTATCCCTTTGTGCTACTCATGGTGGCAGGGGTCAATGGCTCATTTTTAACAGGCGATATTTTTAACTTGTTTGTGTGCTTTGAGGTTATGTTACTTGCTTCTTACGCACTTATTAGTTTAGGTGGCGATAAGATTCAGTTACGTGAGGCGCTAAAGTATGTCCTTATCAATATTGTTGCATCTTGGATTTTCTTAGTGGCCTTAGCATTTTTATATGGAACCGTAGGAACGTTAAATATGGCACATATTTCTGTCCGTGTTATGGAGGCAGGGGCTAATCCTCTTATTACGACTGTGGCGCTTATTTTCTTAATCGTCTTTAGCTTAAAGGCTGGATTATTATTATTCTTCTGGCTTCCTGGATCGTACAGTGCACCACCAACAGCTATAGCTGCCCTTTTCGCGGCACTATTAACTAAAGTAGGAATTTATGCTCTTGTACGTACCTTTACATTACTTTTCCCAAATAATACTGAAGTTACTCATGCAGCACTTGGAATTATGGCAGGACTTACTATTATTGCTGGATGTATGGGGGCACTTGCAGGGCGAGATGTAAGAACAATTGCTTCTTATAACGTTCTTATTGGTGTTGGATTTATTGTAGCTGGTCTTGCCATAGGTACAGAGTCTGCGCTACAGGGCGTAACCTACTATTTAATGCATGATATGGTGGCAAAGGCCATGTTATTTTTAGCAGTCGGGATGATGATGTATGTTACCGGTGAAACGGTTATCGATAAAATGAGTGGGCTTATTCGAAATTATCCTCTTTTTGGTTGGTTATTCTTTATTGTCATGTGTTCACTTGCGGGGATACCACCGTTAAGTGGCTTTTTGGGTAAGGTATTAATTGGACAAGGAGCTATAGAGGGAGGAAATTTTGTTCTACTAGGTCTAGGATTTTTATCAAGTTTAATTGTTTTGTATTCACTTTTACGTATATTTCTCTCATCATTCTTCGGGGAAACCATTATTAGTCTTGAGGATGAGAAGCCCTTACCCAAACGCATTGTGTTGCCATTAACATTGTTGGCAGCTTGTACAATTGGATTAGGTATAGGAGCGGAATGGATGGCACCATATGTAACAGACGCAGCAGAGACACTCTATAAGCCATCGATTTATATTGATGCAGTGTTGGATGGCGAAACATGGCAAGGTGAGGTGAGTAAATAATGGCGATGCAGTTTATTTTAAATTTATTTATCGCAACACTTTGGTTATTGTTACAGGATGAAGTGATTCCACAGTTTTCAACATTTTTAATGGGTTTTATCGTTGGTATGGGGATTTTATATGCCATGCATCGCTTTTACGGCACACAATTTTATTTAAAGCGTGTGTTTTCGATCATTAAATTATTATGGCTCTTTAATTGGGAGCTACTATTATCGAGTTACAGCGTGTTAAGACAAATTACTACTCCGAGGCTAAAAATTACGCCTGGTATATTTACGTATAAAACAGCACTCAAGGGAGATTGGGAAATAACAGCGCTTGCGTTATTGCTCACTCTTACTCCAGGTTCAGTAGTGATGGAGGTTTCTGAGAAGGGAGATATGTTCTATATTCATGCAATGGACATTGAACAATCGAAAGATGCTGTAATTCGTTCAATAGGGAAATTTGAACAAGCGATAATGGAGGTGACTCGCTAATGATTGAAAATATTTTACTATTGGCTCTCGCATTATTCAGTGTATCAATTGCGTTGTCACTGTATCGTGTCATTCGTGGTCCATCGTTGCCCGACCGCGCCATAGCACTTGATACAATTGGTGTTAATTTACTTTCTGCAATTGCTATCGTTTCGATTGTATTGAAAACAAAGGCGTATTTAGAAGCAATCTTAATATTAGGTATTTTAGCTTTTATCGGCACGATTGCTTTTACAAAATATATTGAAAGAGGTGTGATTGTTGAACGGAAATCAAATGATTGAATGGGGGGCAGTCATACTAATTTTGATTGGTTCTATTGTTAGTGTTATTAGTGCATTTGGGATGATTCGGTTACCAGACGTTTACACACGTTCACATGCTGCAACAAAAAGTTCGACATTGTCAGTCTTAACATGTCTATTGGGTGCATTTGTTTATTTTTGGGTACACGATGGATATGTGAGCGTACGTTTAATTTTAGGTATTATCTTCGTCTTTGTAACAGCTCCTGTGGCAGGGCATTTAATATGTCGGGCTGCCTATCGCTCTCGCGTACCTTTAGCAGAAGGTTCTGGTGAAGACGAACTAAAGCCAAAGCTATTTCCAAATGAAAAATAATATAATGCGAAAAACCTCCATATTATTGGGGGTTTCAGTTTGTCGACAAAAGAATAAATATAAATTAATGTTCTTCAATAAGCAGAGGTTGATTTTCATAATCGACAAACTGCACAAAAACTATTATAGCTATGATTAAAAATAGGGTTTGATTATTTCTATAAGAAAAAAACGAGGTAGTTTCGGCGCTCGTCACAACATATGGAAATGGCGGGGCATGCCGATTATATTGCATACAGTTTTAAATAGCGTTTGTCTACAGTTTGAAACCTTCATAATTATTGAAGGTTTTTTTATTTGTTGAAAAATTCTTCAGAAGTCCATTAAAGTCGTGCCTAGAAATTTATTTTTTGGAATTATGGCGAGAAAGGGATAAAGATTGAGAAATCGGAAAATAGTAAAGTAATGTTTATCTTCTTCAGCAGAAATTGATGCTGAAGCTGAAAAAATTTATTGATTTATCAGAAAATTATGTGTATAATATTTTGTCAAAAAATTTTTAGTTTAACTTGATTATTATTTCAAAAGGGTATATCTTAATTAGCAGATAGATTTTTTATTCTCTCTTATGAATAAATATCCATTTGACTAATTTCGAGAACTAGATTCTCATGTACAATAAAAAATAACTAAAAGGAGATCTTTGAATATGAAAAATAAATTTTTCGTGCTAATGCTAGTTCTAGTAATTGGTGTACTAGCGGCATGTGGCGCAAAAGAAGATAAAACTACAAATGCTGGTGCAGGCACAGAGCAAAAGCAAGTATTAAAAGTCGGTACTTCAGCTGATTATGCACCATTTGAATATGTTGATGCTGCAAAAGGTGAAGAAATTATTGGTTTTGATATAGATTTAATTAAATTAGTTGGTGAAAAAATTGGTGTAGAAATGCAAGTTCAGGATATGGACTTTAATAGCCTAGTACCAGCTCTTCAAGCAGGTAAAATTGATGTGGTTATTTCTGGTATGTCACCGAATGAAGAACGCGAACAAGTTGTAGACTTCTCTGATAAATATAATCAAACAGAGCAAGTGGTCATTGTGAAAAAGGATATCGGAATCAACAAAGAAGCCGATTTAGCTGGTAAAAAAATTGGTGTGCAAACAGCTTCTATCCAAGAAAATTTAGGTAATGCTATTGCTAAAAAAGTAGATGCAAAGGTTGAAGGGCGTACACGAATTCCTGAAATAATCCAAGATATGATGTCTAAACGTTTAGATGCTGGGATTTTAGAAGGCGGCGTTGCGAAAGGTTATTTGAAAACAAACGATAAATTAGTAGCATTCCCTGTAGAAGAGCAACCAGAAGATTTCAAAGCAATTGCTGTTCCAAAAGGTAGCGACTTAAAAGATAAAATTAACAAAGCATTAAAAGAATTAGCTGATGAAGGTAAAATTCAAGAGCTAGAAGAAAAATGGTTAGAAAAAGCTGAATAAGTTAATTGAACTGCGATAGCTCTATTTTGGGCTATCGCTTGTGCTTTTCATTTCCCAAATAGAAGAAGAGAAAGGAGGGGACGCTGTGAATTTAGATTTTACAGCTATCATTCCCTCTATTCCTTATATATTAAAAGGAATAGGTGTTACACTTCAAATTGCATTTGGAGCTTCAATCATCGGTTTTATAGTAGGTATTTTACTAGCATTATGTAAAATTGGTAAAGTGAATGCTTTACGTTGGTTTGCAGATTTTTATACGTCGATTTTCCGTGGAACACCACTAGTCCTACAATTGTTAATTATTTATTACGCTGTGCCACAGTTATTAGATATTCAAATTGAACCAATTCCAACCGCAATTATTGCGTTTGGGTTAAACTCAGGTGCTTATATTTCAGAAATCATCCGTGCGGGTATTAATGCAGTTGATAAAGGTCAGATGGAAGCGGCACAAGCACTTGGTATTCCATATGCAAAAATGATGAAAGATATTATTATTCCACAAGCAGTAAAAAATATTTTACCTTCTTTAGTAAATGAATTTATTACATTAAATAAAGAAACAGCAGTTGTCACAGTTATTAGTGCACTTGATATTATGCGTCGTGCTTATATTGTTGGTGGATCAACATATCGCTATCTTGAGCCTTTACTATTTGCAGGTGTTATCTACTATATTATGACGCTTGTATTAACGTTCCTTGGTAAACGAATCGAGAAAGGAATGAGAAAAAGTGATTAAAATTGAAGATTTACACAAATCATATGGAAAAAATGAAGTACTAAAGGGTATTACAACCGAAATTAAAGAAAAAGAAGTAATTGCTATTATTGGACCATCTGGATCTGGTAAATCAACATTCCTTCGCTGCTTAAATTTATTAGAAGAGCCGACGAGCGGAAAAATCACAATTGCCGGTGATGTACTGGCAGATAAAGGGACAAATATTATGAAAGTACGTGAAGAAGTTGGTATGGTATTTCAACATTTTCACCTTTTTCCTCATAAAACAGTACTTGAAAATTTAACATATGCTCCTATCAATGTGAAGGGGATCGACAAGTCAGCTGCTATCAAAAAGGCAGAAGATTTACTAACGAAAGTAGGTCTATTTGAAAAGCGCAATGAGTATCCGAACCGTTTGTCTGGTGGCCAGAAGCAACGTGTTGCCATTGCTCGTGCGCTTGCGATGGATCCTAAGGTAATTTTGTTTGACGAGCCTACCTCAGCTCTTGATCCTGAAATGGTAAAAGAGGTTTTGGCTGTTATGAAAAATCTTGCGGATACTGGGATGACGATGCTAATCGTAACGCATGAAATGGGCTTCGCACGTGAAGTGGCTGACCGTATACTATTCCTTGATGGCGGTAAGTTAATCGAGGATGCATCACCAGAAGAGTTTTTCACATCACCATCTACACAGCGTGCGAAAGATTTCTTAGAAAAAGTATTATAAAATGGAAAAACGCATTTAAATGCTCAAAAAGGAGTATCTAAATGCGTTTTTTTAAATAAAGAAACATAATAAGCTTCTTATGCAATCCATGAATTTTAAGTGTATGTGCTTACATTTACTTTGTTTTATGCTTATAATAGGAGGGTCAGATTTTATCTTCATTCAGTAGAAGCTCCCACCTTTGAAGGTGGTGAGGTGAATGCGGATGTTGTTCCTTTTAAGTGGGTATCCCAACACCTACTGAATAAAGATAAAGCCTCCGGCGGATGTCACGGATTTTCAAAGGAATGAATTGTGCTGGCACAATTCAAAATCCGGACGCAATTACGCCAAGGCGAAATTGATCTGATGAAAAAGTAGCCACAAAGTGAGCGATTGCGATTGAAAAAATTATTATATGTAGCTTTTTTTGGTGTTTTTATAGTCATTTTTTTGTACGTAAACAATCACTGGCTGGTTGTAAGCAAGTATGAATTCGAGTCTGAAAAATTGCCTGCCAGATTCGATGGGCTACGCATTACACAAATATCAGATTTACAGGATGCTCTCTTTGGCGAACAGCAAGAGAAACTCATAGCAAAGGTAAAGACAACAAATCCTGACCTGATTTTTATTACAGGTGATTTAGTTGATAGTAATCGTTATGATTTGGAGCGAAGCTTGCAGGCTGTTAGAGGATTAGTTAAATTAGCGGATGTCTACTATGTACTAGGAAACCATGAAGTAGCGACGAATAAGGTTAATGAAATTTATGAGGAGCTATCATCGTTAGGTGTACATGTGTTGTCCAATGAATCGACTGTCATTGAGCGCGACGGGGAGCGCTTGGCGATTATTGGCGTAGAAGATCCGTTATCGGGTAGAACAACGAAAGAAATGCTAAAGATAGCAACAAGAAATGTTCAACCAAATGTACTAACGATTTTACTAGCGCATCGACCAGAAGTGTTTAATACGTATGTGGAGTTTGGAATTGATTTAGTATTTGCAGGACATGCACATGGTGGACAAGTTCGGATTCCAGGTATTGGTGGAGTCTTTGCACGAGGACAGGGAATATTCCCTAAATATACGGCAGGTGTTTATGAGGAAGAAACAACAACTATGGCCGTTAGTCGAGGATTAGGTAATAGTACAGTACCTATCCGAATTTTTAATCCACCAGAGATACTTGTAATGGAATTAAAGAAAAAATAAAGCACTGCGTTTTTACTGCGCAGTGCTTTCTATTTGTTTACGTTCAATATGTTTCACAAGATAAATGCTTATTTCATATAAAATAATCATTGGAATTAATACGAGTAGCTGACTAATAAAATCTGGTGGTGTAATTAAGGCAGAGCCAACTCCCATCACGATATAAGACCAGCCTCGTATTTTTTTCATAGCTTCAGCAGTTAGAACGCCAATAGACGATAAAAAGAGGGCTACGATTGGTAACTCAAAGAGTAGTCCGAGTGGTACAGTGGTCATAACTAAAAAGTGCATATATTCACTTGCTGATACCATAACATCAAAGTTAGTCGCTCCTATGCCTACTAAAAAAGAGTAGCTGAGTGGATTAACAATAAAGTAACCGAATGCTACACCCAATAAAAAGAGTACGAGCATGACAGGTGCATAGAGACCAAGAAAACGACTTTCTTCTTCCTTTAAACCTGGTTTTACAAAGTTCCATAAAAAATGAACTAGAAATGGCATGGAAAGTCCGAAAGCCAGTGTAGTGGAAATTGTCATGTAAAACTTGACTACCTCTAACGGTCCTAAAATAATGAGTGAATGTCCTCGTGTTACATAAGGGAACCAAATATTAATGGTAGAGAATACGATAATAAAAAATAAAATAAAGACAAATAGCCCTTTAATAATTTGTTTTCGTAATTCTATAATATGTTCAAGCGACGATGCTATAGGAAAAAGCGGCTCATCTGCTACAATATCCTGTTCAAATGCTGCCATTGGAACTTCAACAAAAGCCTCCACTGGTGTGAGAGGCTCAGCTTCTTTCTTATCAAGCGGACTTAAATATTTCTTTTTTCCATCTTCATATGGATCCATAGGAACACCTCCTACGAAGCATCAGATTTTTTTTCGACTTTTTTCTCTGAATCATCATCGTCCTCGATAAGCCCCTTAGTGGACTTTTTAAACTCTGCAAAAGTTTTACCCACTGCACCGCCGATTTCTGGTAATTTTTTTGGACCAAACACGATTAAGACAATCACTAAAATGATGATTAATCCTGGTACTCCAATTGCTCCAAGACCTCCCATAGTCTTGCCTCCTTTTCAAAAGATGTCTAAACAAAACGATTGCTTTTACACTAAAGAACCGCCTGATTTGCTATATTTCACAACACCTTCTGCGCAGCGGTAGGCTAGTGCTCCTAAAGTACCTGTTGGATTATAACCACTATTGTGCGCGAAGTTTCCAGCACTCACAGCAAAAAGATTTTCTACATTCCAATGCTGCAGGTAGTTATTGACTACGCCATTCTCAGGCTTTAAGCTCATTACGGTTCCGCCTGTATTGTGTGTCGTTTGATACGGCACAATATTGTAATCAGTGATTTCTGCATTTGGCACAACGATCTTGGCGCCCATCTCTTTCATTATGTCAGCCGCGCGTGCCGAAATATATTTATGAAGCGCGCGATCCTGATTTGTAAAGTTGTACGTTAACTGTATTAGAGGTAAGCCGTAAGCATCCTTATACGTAGAATCAAGAGACAAATAATTTTCTTTATGGGGCATTGAAGCACCCTGTGCACCAATCCCGAATGAGCGTGTATAGTAATGAATAGATTGCTTCTTAAACTCTGGCCCCCATGCTGGCGTATCAGGGGGTGTTGGGTTCGAGCCGATAGGGCGCGCACCTGTTTGTGTGAGAGCTATATTTCCACCGTGAATAAAATCTAAGTCACTATGATCGAAATTATCGCCATTATAGTCATCTATACTCATACCGAGTGAACCTGCACCCATAAATGTGTTATATTGCTCATCAAAAAATCCTGTTGCCCCAGGTAGTATTTGGTAGCAATAGTTTCTTCCAAGTGTGCCTTTTCCAGTAGCTGGATCATATCGCTCCCCAATGTTAGAGACCATTAATAGTTTGGCATTATTAAAGACATAACTAGTAAGTACAACGGCGTTTGCAGGTTGAATAAATTCTTCACCAGATATTGTATCGATGTATCGGACACCAGTTACTTTATTGCCTTTCTTTAAGATTTCAACAACATTGGAATTATAGCGTAAGTCAAAATTACCTGTTTTTAATGCAGTAGGAACAACAGTAACCTCTGCAGATGATTTGGCGCCGTATTCACAACCGAAGCGCTCACAGAAGCCACAATATTGACAAGCGTTAATCGTTTCACCATCAGGGTTCTTATAAGCTTCTGATACGTTTGCAGAAGGTACCATGAAAGGCGTCAATTTCAATTTTTTAGTAGCCTCTTCAAATTGCTGAAGCATTGGTGTCATTTTCATTGGCCCTGTTGGATAGGGGTTTGAACGTTTGCCGCTAAATGGATTTCTATCATCTCCAGAAATACCGGCCGTTTTTTCGAACTTGTCGAAATAAGGCTCGAGTTCATCGTACGTTAATCCCCAATCCTGTAATAAATAATCAGGTCCAAGTTTATTCGGACCATACCGTTTGTCTGTTAGCGTTTTAATTTGAAAATCATAGGGCAAGAAGCGATATGTCATACCGTTCCAGTGTGTACCGGAACCACCAAGCCCCTCTCCAAGTAAAAATGAGCCAAGCTGACGCATAGGTAATGCTTTCATGTTACGATTATTGCGAAAGCTCACAGTTTCCTTTGATAGATTTTGCATTAAATCATAACGAATTGCATAACGATACTCGTCATGGATAGTCTGATAATCTTCTGTTCCACGTTTTTGACCACGCTCTAAACCAACGACTTTTAATCCGGCCTTCGAGCACTCTGCAGCAACAATGCCGCCAGTCCAACCGACTCCGACCGTTACAACGTCTACTCCTGGTAATGTTTGTACCATTTTCTACCTCCTTGAATTAGTGGCTACCTAATGAATTAGGCTCAATTTTTTGGAACTTTGGATCTTCGATTTGCGTAATATACGCCATTTGGTGACCAGGAAAGCCCTTCATTCGCCAACCATCCATATTGCGATTTCCACCATATATAGGATCAGAGTAAGCGCCCTCTAAAGTAGCTGCACGTAATAATGTAAAGAAGAATGCAGACGTTACACCACTCATTTGTACTTCACCTTTCTGGAAGGCAGTTAAAATTTCATCCATTTGCTTACCATCTATATCATTAAAGCTCTTTTTATAGCGATTCTGTGCTTCCGACTCCAACATTCTAACGCCTTGTTTGAAAATTTCTGCACGTGTTAAGCGACTCTGATATCCCTGTGTTGGAGCACCTTCAGCAAATGGTCCATGCATATATTCTTTAGAATTACTACCGTATTGCCCTGCTAGCTGTTGGTCAATAAAATAAGGTACATCCAAGCCCTTTGCACCTGGCCCTAAATCATCTTCAGGAAAAATACGTTCAGTAGCATTTGCTAAAATATTAAAATCTCTTTGATTCATAAAAAACATTTTAGCTTTTGGAGATCCGGTAACTTCAGTAGCAGTTCCGTGCTGACCATGTTCTAGTGTGGTAGTTCCTCTACCAGGTATGTTATAGCCTACTAGACCTCCTATTATTCCGCCGCCAACTAATGTTCCTGCAGCGATCCCTGTGGTTTTTAAAAAATCGCGACGTGAGACATTCTTTTCTGTACTCATAGAAATCCTCCCCACAAAATGGTATAAAAACTATCCTATTTTTTATAATCAGCAAAAAAAGTAAATTATAATCAAATGCCTATGGAAAAAAATTTAATTTCATCCAGTGTAGGAATGTATTTCGAAATATGGGTACTAAGATGAAGGGCGGAAAACACTAAAACGAGGGGAAGAATATGTGGATCAAAGATATTAGTTAATACGGAGTTTATACGAAGCCATCCAAAAAATTAAACTATAAATGAAAATGGGAGCTGTCCAATTATTGGACAGCTCCTACTTTATGTTAATGATCGATTAGCTAAGTATTTCTTGTACAGCCTCAAGTAGCTGTTCTTTAGAGATAATGCACTCACCGCCGCCTTGTACCATTTGATCATTGCCGCCACCTTTTCCATTGATCAGTGGTAATGTTTTTGCAGTAATGTCTTTCATACTTCTTTCTACTTTAGCCCCACGTGCTGCGACAAATTGTAGCTTGTCTTCAGTTTCTGAAACAAGTAGTACGATAGTGTCTGTCTGCTCCGCGACAATAATTCGAGCTAATTTTTGAAGCTCTTGCATAGTGCGGTGAAGAAAGGCGGCAGAAATAATTCGTTCGTTACTAGAAATGAGTGCTTTTGCTTCAAACTGTAGCAGTTCTTCTTTCGCAGCAGCAAGCGCTTTTTCTGTATTTCTCTGTGTAGTTAAGATTTTGGCAAGAGCTGTAGCCGCTTCTGCTTCAGGTACGCTTAGTTGTTTTGCAACATCAGCTAATACTTTTTTTCGCATGGCAAGCTCTGCTAATACGCGTTGTCCACAGACAAAGGAGACACGAATATTGCCCTTCATTTTTTCCATACCAAGTATTTTTATCGCGCTGACTTGTCCTGTGGATGTCGGATGGGTCCCGCCACAACCGTTGTAATCAAAATCAGGAATAATAACTAGTCGGATATCTCCTGTAACAGCTACATCTTTACGTAATCTATAGTTCTCAAGTTCTTTTTCAGTAATCCACTTCGTTTCAATTGGGCGATTCTCTAAAATAATCTCATTGGCACGGGCTTCCGCCGCTACAAGCTGTTCTTCTGTTAGAGCGTTCACGGCAATATCAATTGTGACCTGCTCACTACCCAAGTGGAAGCTAACAATTTGTGCATCGAAAAGCTCGACAAAAGTAGCCGTTAAAATATGTTGCCCTGCATGCTGTTGCATATGATCAAAACGGCGTTGCCAATTCAATTGTCCATGCACTTCTCCAACCAAAGTTAAAGAGTCGCCTTGAATATAATGACGAATTTCATCATTAATTTTTTCAACATCAATGACCTCGATATCATTTAAAGTACCAGTGTCATGAGGTTGTCCTCCTCCTGTTGGATAAAATGCAGTGTTTGATAGCACCACGTAGTTACGGCCATTTTCGTCAGTTCCTTTATTTTCAACCGCTGCTGTAAATTCACGCAACATTACGTCTTGGTAATATAGTAGCTCTTTCAAGAAAAAAAAGCCTCCTTTTATGTAGAGTATCCTTAAGAGAAGCATGTCTCTCAATAGTTCCATTTCATTGTGGCATAATTACTTATAGGTGTATACGGGGTTTCTAGTTGACCCATGATGAATTTGATTTAATATATAAAAGAACAGGTAAATATAAAGGAGCTAGTACAATGGAAATTACACAATTCTCAATGGAAGAAATTTTAGACCCAACAAACATTATTGAAGGTAAGCGTTATGAATTTATTTTAGATGTTGATATTGATGAAGAAGATGAGCTTTATCATGAAGTAGGAATTGAGATTCGTGTTCTAATTGCTGAAAAAGGAGAAGAACCTTTTATCTTAAATTACTTTGTCATGGAAAAAGCAGAGGGTGAGTATTTAGATTTTGCGTTAGAGGATGATGAACTAGAGGAAATACTAACATTCTGCAAAGAGGAAATTGCAAAAGTATAATATGCCCTTGAATGGAGCAGGTAAAGGAAAAATTCTTTACCTGTTTTTTTCTTCATTCAGCAATCTTTACTGTGCGAAAGCGAAGCGACAGCAACAAATGTTTTTTGTATCGAAAGCGTAGTGGTAGATACAGAAGACTCCTACTTCTGCAGGTGGTGAGATGAATGCGGTTTTGATTCCTTTTCAGTAGGTGTCCAAATCCCTGCTGAAATAGAGGAACTCAGTCTAAGAACGCCACGTCCTGTGGCAATTTATCTGTGCGAAAGCGAAGCGACAGCAACACACGACTAAGTGACCAACATCACGTTGGCCCAAAGCCCCCGGCGGATGTCACGGATTTTGATTTGTGCCGGCACAACTCAAAATCCGGACGCAATTACGCCAAGGCGAAATTGATTTAAGAATTATGTAAGATGGGTGAAATATTAGTGTTGTGTTTAAGGGCTATAATAGGTTTTAGATAAAAAAAAACGGGGATTTTAAACGAAGAGGTGCTTTTATGTCAATTTATACACAACCTATTATGGTAGCTTTCTTAATAACAATAGTTTTATCATTCTTACTATTTGTACCTTGGCTTATTTATACGTATCGGAAATATGGCTACTTATCTGTATCCAAAACCATTATTATGTGGTCATTTATTTTTTACTTTTTATCGGCACTATGCTTAGTTTTACTACCTTTCCCAGAAACACGTGATACTTGTTCTCTACAAGCCTCAGATACAGTCCATTATAATTTGCATCCTTTTCAATTTGTCGTTGATATTTTAAAGAATAGTGGGATTGTTCTTACGGATCCATCAACATGGCTTTATATCACAAAACAGCCTGCTTTTTACCAGGCGTTTTATAATTTCTTACTGCTCATGCCATTTGGCGTATACTTATGTTATTTTCTTAAAAAAAGAGAGTACTGGAAGCGTGCATTTCTACTTAGCTTTTTGCTAACATTATTTTATGAGGTAACCCAATTTACAGGGATTTATGGCATCTTTAATTGTGCGTATCGAATTTTTGACGTAGATGATTTAATGCTTAACAGTGTTGGGGCATTATTAGGTTTCTTTTTAGCACCTGTTGTGTGGGCGCTGTTTCCTTCTCATGAAGAAGTGGCGGCTAAAGCAGCAGAAATGGCCAAAAAAGATATCGTCAAGCCATTATCTATTTTATTAGCACTAGCAATAGATTTATTTATCTCACATTTCATTTTGTTCATCATAGGTGCTGTAACAGGCTATAGTGGTATTTTTGAATTTTTGGTGAGGATTTCCTTGTATATGTTGCTATTTGGTGTTGTTCCTAATTTAACAAGTGGCGCAACGTTAGGGATGAAGGTTATGCGATTTACGATGGTAAGTGAAAACGGCAAAAGTATTGTAAAACAATCTTGGCGCCGTTGTGTTGCCATTCTCGTGGTAGTATGTACTTCGGAGATAATAACAACTATAGGTCATATTCAATTAGATATGGATTCACCATTTTATGTACTGCAAATTGTCATTACTTTGCTAGCCTTTATAGCAAACCTTGTTTTAATGATGGTTATAGCTATTCATGTAATACGTGTCATTGTCAGTGGAGGCAGACACCGTTTATATATGGACCATTATGCAGGATTAATAGCAACGAGAAAAAAATAAGGGGGATTGTTGGATGAAGTACGTAATTATCGGGGGAGATGCTGCCGGAATGTCAGCAGCAATGGAAATATATCGAAATGTACCAGGAGCAGAGATTACAACTGTAGAACGTGGATTTATTTATTCATATGGGCAGTGTGGCTTGCCTTATGTTGTAGATGGACGTATTTCATCGACAAAGCGTCTCATTGCAAGAGATGTAGAAACATTTCGAGATAAGTACGGCATTGATGCACGTGTTGGTCATGAAGTTAACAGAATTGATGTAGATAAGCAGCTTGTTTTAGGAACACAGGCCTCTGGAGAACCATTTGAAATTCCCTATGATAAGCTTCTTATTGCAACTGGCGCAGATCCTATTATGCCGGTGAAAAAAGGTGCTGATTTAGCAGGAATACACATGGTGAAAACGATACCGCAGCTAGAGGATTTACTAGCCGATTTAACGTCAGACATAGAGAGAGTAACCATTATAGGTGGCGGCTATATTGGGCTAGAAATGACCGAGACAATTCATGCTTGCGGTAAAAAAGTAAGATTGATTCAACGAGGTAGCTATCTTGCAAGAGTTCTAGATGAAGAGCTTTCACAACATGTTCATGAGGAAGCCAAAAAGAACGACATTGAGCTTTTGTTAAATACAAAAGTAGAAGCGTTTGAGGGCAGTCAACGAGTTGAGCGTGTGATTACGGATAATGGTGAATTGGAGGCAGATTTAGTCATTTTGGCTGTAGGCATTAAACCAAATACACAATTTTTAGAGGGGACAGGCATAGCACTGGCTAAAAACGGCGCAGTTATCGTCAACCGGCATTTAGAGACATCTATCGAAAATATTTATGCCGCTGGAGATTGTGCAACGCATTTTAATATTGTAAAAGAACGCTTAGACTATGTACCACTTGGGACGACTGCTAATAAGCAAGGTCGTTTAGCGGGACTCAATATGTCAGGTAAATTTGCACCGTTTCGTGGCATAGTTGGTACGTCTATTTTAAAGTTTTTTAATTTAACCATCGCTACGACAGGTATAAATGAGCGAAAAGCAAAAGAGCTAGGTTTTGAATTTGAGGCATTTAAATTGTCTGCCCGTCATATTGCGGGTTATTATCCAGGAGCTCAACGGATGTTTATTAAAATTGTGGTTCGTAAGCGGGATCAGCAGCTATTAGGCGCACAAATTGTTGGCCCTGCTGGTGTTGATAAGCGTATCGATGTTTTTGCGACAGCCCTATACAATAAAATGACGTTACCAGATTTACTAGATTTAGATTTAGCTTATGCCCCACCTTTTAATGGCGTATGGGACCCGCTACAGCAAATTGCAAGAAAAAATGGACGTTTATAAATGGGGGAGACAAAATGAGCATCTACGACATTCAGGTTGCTTTAGAAGATGGTACTGAATATAGTTTAAATCGTTATAAGGGTATGGCAATATTAATTGTCAATACTGCTTCAAAATGTGGCTTTACACCGCAGTTTGAAGAATTAGAGGGTTTATATAAGAACTATCAGGATGAAGGTCTTGTTGTTCTAGGTTTCCCATCAAATCAGTTTAAGCAAGAGGTAGCGACTGCTGAGGAAGCGGCGTCCCAATGTCGTTTGACATATGGAGTGACATTCCCTATGCATCAGATGGTGAAGGTTAATGGTAAGGATGCACACCCTATTTTTGAATATTTAACATCTCATTCAAAAGGTTTTCTCGGCAATAGTGTAAAGTGGAATTTCACAAAATTTCTTGTGAATCGTAATGGTGAGGTTGTTGGACGCTATGGTTCAGCTGATAAGCCAAGTAGTTTTGAGAATGATATTAAAAAAGTATTAGCATAATAAAGTTGAAGGATTCACGCACAGTTTGTGTGTGAATCCTTTTTGGTCGATAAAACGCGAAAGTTTTTCGATAAAACACATAAAAGTTTCGAGAAAGTGCGAAAATTTCTCGATAAATTGCCCATGATTTAAGGTTGTTGTAAGCTTGCGACAAATTTGCTGTAAGTTTGAGGTCGTATACTAAAGTCAGAAAGAAGAGGTGAGCGTTTATGACGCCATTATTAAAGGTACAAAATGTAGAAAAAACTTACGGCAAGGGCGCAAATACATTTACAGCGCTATCGAATATATCATTTGAAGTAGAAAAAGGAGAATTTGTTGGTGTAATGGGACCTTCAGGGGCTGGGAAATCGACGCTACTAAATGTGTTAGCTACAATTGATACACCAACGACTGGTGAAATCGTTATTGGTGATACAAACTTAGCACGCATGAAGGATGCAGAGTTAGCTGATTTTCGTCGTGATAATCTAGGGTTTATCTTCCAAGACTATAATTTACTCGATTCTTTAACAGTTCGTGAAAATATCGTACTACCGCTCGCTATTGCAAAGGTGCCAACAAAGGCTATAAACGCAAGGGTAGAACGCATAGCTACACTGTTTGGAATAAAAGAGTTGCTCGATAAGTATCCGTATCAAATTTCAGGTGGTCAAAAGCAACGTACAGCGTCATCACGTGCGTTAGTAACAGAGCCTAAGTTAATTTTTGCTGATGAGCCGACTGGTGCTCTTGATTCAAAATCAGCAACAGACTTACTTGAAAGTTTAAGTGATCTAAATCAATCTCAGGCTGCCACTATTATGATGGTTACACATGATGCATTTGCTGCGAGCTTCTGCCAGCGCATTCTATTCATTCAGGATGGACAGCTTTCTAAGGAAATTCATCGAGGTACACAAACAAGGAAGCAGTTCTTCCAAGAGATTTTACAGGTGCTTGCTGGCATCGGAGGTGGAGTAAATGACGTTATTTAGTTTAGCGCGTAAAAATATTCAGCGCAATTTGTCGAATTACTTTTTATATATCGCCTCGATGGTCTTTAGTATCGTCATCTACTTTACATTTGTGACATTGAAATATAATGATGATCTCTCATCATTAAAGCAATTTTCACAGCAAATTAAAGGATTGATGAGTGCATCATCTGTTGTGCTATTGTTCTTTATCGTCATCTTTATGGCGTATTCCAATTCGTTTTTTATGAAGAAACGGAAAAAGGAAGTAGCACTTTACTCGCTATTAGGCGTGCGTAAGCAGAAAATTGGCTTAATGCTCTTTTTTGAGAATTTAGTGATCGGCCTTGTCTCTCTAGTACTAGGAATTGTTCTTGGATTCTTTATGTCACAAGGGTTAATAATGATTTTAGTACGTTTGATGGGCTATGAGGTTGTTGGAAATTTAACATTTTCATCTGAAGCACTAATAAATACAACTGGGATTTTTGCGCTATTATTTTTATTCACATCCTTACAGGGCTATCGTGTCATTTATCAATTTAAATTGATTGACCTGTTCCATGCTGAGAAGCAAGGAGAGAAAATCCCACGCGCATCATTATTAGCAGCTATTCTTGGGGCAGCGCTAATTGCATTTGGTTACTATACAGCGTCTTCAGATATCTTTACGAGTAAAATTTGGAGATTCTTCACAGTACTAGGTACTCCATTAATGGTTATAGGTGTGACAATTGCAGGGACATATTTATTATTCCATAGTGTTAGCGTATTTGTGTTAACAGCACTGAAGAAAGCAACAGCGTGGTCATGGAAGGGCTTAAATTTAATTGGTGTGTCACAATTATTGTATCGCATTCGAGCAAATGCTAAATCACTTTCTATCATCGCTATTTTAAGTGCGACAACAATTACAGCAGGTGGCGGCGTGTTTGGAATGTACTACAATTCAGAAGCATCTGTACGTCAAATGCTACCAAACACATTTATGTGGAAGGGCGATACAGTACAATTTTCTCAAGAAGATGTATTATACAATGAATCGCTTTCTGTGAAAAATTTACGTGTTGATAATGAATTTTCGTTTTTTGAATATACATTATTAAAGGAATCCGACTATAATCATTTAGCAAAATTGCAGGGGAAAGATAAAGAACTGCACATTGCAGATGGTTCAACAGTTTTACTTGATGCAAGTTTCGATGAACGTTTTTCACATGATTTTACGGGTGAAGAGTTTAAATTGGAGAACGGGGAATCATTCCATGTTGATAAGATGTATACGGAGAGCGTATTAAACTTTTTGCCAGCTGGTACAGTTCTCGTTGTTAATGATAAAGAGTTCGCGGCAACAAATGCAGAAGATATTAAAATGCAGGTTGTGGGTATGGACAATGACTTGAAACAACAAGCCATTTCAAAGGAGATATACAATCATCTATCTACAGAACAACAGGAAGGGTTTTCAAGTGTTCCGCAAAGTTATGAGGATAGTTTAGCTACTGTGGGATCACTATTGTTTGTAGGAAGCTTTTTAGGATTAGTATTTTTAGCAGCGACAGGAAGCATTATTTACTTTAAAATTTTAACAGAGGCAGAGGAAGATAAGTCTAAATATGCAATTTTAAATAAAATCGGTGTTAACAAAAAACAAATTTTAAAAACAGTTGCAGGGCAGGTTGCAGTTATCTTTAGTGCACCACTCGTTGTTGGGATTGCACATAGTGCATTTGCGCTGCTAGCCTTTTCACGGCTATTTAGTATGGATATAACTAAACCAGTAATACTGTGGATGATTGCTTATTCAGCAATTTACGGCATATATTATATCTTTACAGTTCGTTCATTCTATAAAATTGTTAGACAGGAGAATTAATATGAAAAAGGTTTTCTTAGGTATAGGAGCATTGTTCTTATTGTTCGTAGCAGGTCTTGTTGTTCTGATGACCGTAGATTTTAACCGTTTAAATAAAGAAGCATACTATGTTCATATCACTACTGATGGTGAAGTAGAGGAATTCAAGGGAAGTAACGGGGAAATACGGAAATCATATTGGTACGAGCTACCTGCTTATGATAAAAAAGGTGAAGAGCAAACATTAAAGTTTTCAGCTCAGAAAAATTTACGTCACGATGCATATTTGAAGCTTTATGTAAAAAAAGAATCGGAAGTTACATCATATGATGAAGTAAAATTCCATGAGCTACCTACAAAAGTACAAGAGCTAATGAAGAAATAAGGAGAAGGAGTAGTCCGTAGTATAGGGCTACTCCTTTTCTTCATCTTGTAATTGAATGCTGACAATAGTACCTTGTTGTTCTTCAGAGGTAATCGTTACAGTTCCTCCGTGCGCTTCAATAATATCTCTAGCAATAGCAGTACCTAAACCAGTACCATGTGTTTGCTCAGTATTTGTACCTCGATAATAGCGCTCAAAAATATGTTCAAGGTCTTCAGCAGAAATGCCGTTACCGTTATCAGAAATCGTAATAGAATAATCATCAACAAAAACATTAACTGTCACATCAGAGGGATTATGAAGCAATGCATTGTGTAAAAAATTCACCACTGCTCGACGCATAAAATGTTCGTCAATTTGATGTTTAATATTTTCTGAGGTAGCATCAAATTCAATGTTAGCTAGCTCATATTGTGGTGTATTGAGTGTATCAA
This sequence comes from Lysinibacillus sp. NPDC097231, assembly GCF_044761885.1. Classification (NCBI taxonomy): domain Bacteria; kingdom Bacillati; phylum Bacillota; class Bacilli; order Caryophanales; family Bacillaceae; genus Lysinibacillus; species Lysinibacillus sp. NPDC097231. The sequence goes on from NZ_JBIWDH010000026.1 coordinate 56,687, forward strand.
TTACAATTTCACGAATAAATTGCACCATGTTTACCTCGTTTAAAGTGAGAGGAAGCTGCTGATGCCTTAATCTCATCGTTAAATTTAAATCATCTAGTAAATCTTGCATATGCAATGACTGCTTTTCGATTATTTGGGCGTACTCGCTTAGTTCACTCTTCGTTAATTGCTCATCATTCAAAAGCTCCGCATAGCCGCGGATGGAAGCTAGAGGCGTCTTCATATCGTGTGAGACATTGCTGATCCATTCCTCGCGCATCATCTCTAATCTTTTACGTTCCTGCTCATGTGCAGCAAGCTCTCTCGATACCTCATTTAAATTCTCAAAAACTGGTTTGTACACACCACCTGGCATTTTACTGGTCACATGCTCATGATTCTTTAAATGACGAATACGTTCAATCATTGCATGTAGAGGCTTGGTCAATGTTCGACCGAAAAGCCAGCCAACGAGTGCCGCTACTAATAAATCAGCAATTACAATGAGCAAACCAAACTTGCCAATAAACTGTAATACTGATGAGCCAGAAAAATGAGTGACATATCTAGTAACGCCACTTCCCTTGATCCCGATAAGATAACTAAAACTTTCTTTACTTCCTACATACACGGTTGTATCAAAATCAAATTCTTTGTATTTATAAACTTGGATTAAGTCAATCGGTGCATAGTGTGAAGGAGCTTTATCTGGAGCAAAATGGGTATCAATAACCTGTCCATTATTATCAAGTAATTGAATCCAAGCATTTCGCTGATGCAATTGTTGAAGTCCATCCTTGCTTACTGCTGGCGTCCCATCACTTATATCAATATACTGTTGGAACTCGCGCACGAAGTTTTCTTCTGAATACGAGGTTGTATTATCGTAATTATTTCCCTGTTGAAAAATGAAAAAACCAATTAATATGGCTGTATTCACGAAAATAACAATAATAACAATTGACAGCACAGACAGAAGGAATCTAGCTGTTAATTTCCATTTCATGCTTGTTCCTCTTTTGGCACAATAAATTTATAGCCAAGTCCTTTTACTGTTGTAATATAAACAGGCTTTGATGCATCATTTTCTATCTTTTCACGCAGACGTCGAATATGAACCATAACGGTATTGTCTGAGCCGAAAAAATCTTCGCCCCAAACAAGCTCAAACAACGTCTCTTTACTTAAAATTCGATTAGGATTGTGCATAAAGCAAGCCATCAAGCCGATTTCCTTCGCGGTTAGCTCCAATAAAACGCCGTCCTTATGTACCTCCGTTTCATCACCATTTAACAGGAAGGGTCCAACTTGTATTGCTTTCAAGGAAGGACTCGGTGATGTCTCCTGTGATTGATAACCAGCTCTGCGTAGCTGTGCCTTCACACGATAGGCAACCTCTTTCGGGCTAAAGGGCTTTGTAATATAATCGTCTCCCCCAATAGCTAGCCCTAAAATTTTATCTATCTCCTCATTTTTCGCTGACATGAAAAGTACTGGTACAAGCGACACTTCTCGAATGCGTCGACATAAATCGTAGCCCTCACCATCTGGAAGCATCACATCAAGTAGTACAATATCGGGTTGTGTCTGTTGAAAGCTCGTCCATGCTTCTTGAATAGTGCCAGCCGTATGAATTTGCTTATAGCCCTCTTTTTGTAGACTGACTTTTAGCAGATTGGCTAAATCAGCCTCATCATCTACAACTAAAATAGTCGGTTCTTGCATGGGTCACACGTCCTTCCATTTTTGATTTATGTCATTATTATAAATGAAACTGGCAAGGAAGACGAAGAATAGTGGCAATACATCCTATTGTTTAATTACGATTATGTGCGGATTATAAATGTGAAACGATGATAAGGTATACTCAAACAGTAGAGATTAAGAAAAATGAGATTGTCTTTAAGGTTTTTGTGGTATGAAAACACAAAGCCCTTTTATTAATGTGATTGAAACTTTTACTGCCACTAAAGCGTAAAAAGAGTATTCATAAGTTAGGAGGCATGACAATGTTCAAAAAAATAGCAGCAGATGCTCTGGGATTATCAGATATTGGAGTAGTTGTTCCACGTGAGGATTATGATAAAACGGATGCAGATGATTTTATCTTCATTCAGCAAAAGACTCCTACCTCTAAGGTGGTGAGATGAATATACGGTTTTGATTCCTTTTCAGTGGGTGTTCAAACATCTACTGAATGAAGATAAAGCCTCCGGCGGATGTCACGGATTTTCAAAGGAATGAATTGTGCAAGCACAATTCAAAATCCGGACGCAATTACGCCAAGGCGAAATTGATTGATCTTGCATGAAATTGACGAGAAAATTTATTTTTTAATTAAAACAAAAGCGGATGAGTATTGCTTTACAAATCGTGCAATTATTCATGTCGATGGTGAAAGTGCGATGAGCAAGAAACGATTGCTTCGTCGTTACGAATACTCAATGTACAATGTTAGGGATGTTTTCCTCGAAACAGCAGGAACTATTGACCTTGATGTCGAAATTAAATTTACAATCGACAATACGCCACTATCAATCGACATCCATAAACGCTTTATTAATGACATTAAAGATTTATATAAAGCGTTGCATGCGATTAGCTATGAGCAAAAGCAAAATGCCTACAAGCTAGAGGTAGCTGAAAAAAGCTTAAACATTGCTTCTTCATCCCTTGGTCGTATTGGCAATGATAATGTTTCTCCATCAATGTCATTCGAGGAAATTACACGTTTTGCTAATAATTGGATGATTGACCATAAGGACAAATACAAAAAAGAAGACTTCTCACACGTTTTTGATTTATACATTAACAATTAAAGAAATATAGCTCTCTACAGTTTGTGGAGAGCATTTTTTAAATAACTATACATATATTCAGAACTAGGAGTGTGACGAAAAATGATAAACGAATTGCAAGTGCTAGAAAAAGAAGGAATGGTAAGTGACGATTTTGTACAGCCACCGCAAGCCGTCGAAACATTATTCGTGAATGAGTTCATAGATGGCATTTTAGATCCCCAGCAAAAAATGCTAGGGCCTGTAAAAGATGGCGGGACAATCATTGCTAATACAACGCCAGGATGCTGGGGCCCAATGCTTACTCCAACAATCCGTGGTGGACATGAAGTGACAAAACCTGTATTTATAGAAGGGGCAGAGGTAGGGGACGCTATTGCCATTAAAATTAAATCAATACAGGTCACATCATTAGCTACAGCATCTGGACATGATGAGGTCATTACAGATCGCTTTATCGGTGACCCTTTTGTGTCCGTAAAATGTCCCGGCTGTGGTAAGCTTCATCCAAGTACAATCGTTAAAGGGATAGGTCAACAGGCAATTCGCTGTGCGACATGTGATACAGAAACGGCACCATTTAAAATGACAAACGGTTACACTATGGCTTTAGATCATAAGGGTAATATTGGTGTGACTGTTGGGCGAGAAGGGGCACGCCGTATTGCACTTAATGCGAAAAATTATATGCGTACACCTGAAAATTCTATACAAAATCCTGTGGTAGCATTAGCACCAAGTGACCTAATCGGTGTAATGGCAAGAATGCGTCCGTTTTTAGGGCAGCTTGGAACAACACCTTCAAAGGCTATGCCAGATTCTCATAATGCTGGTGATTTTGGTTCGTTTTTAATCGGGGCGCCGCATGAATATGCATTTACACAACAAGAATTAGATACACATCGTACAGATGGGCATATGGATATAAGCCGTGTTCGCGAGGGTGCAACCATTATTTGCCCAGTAAAGGTTCCTGGCGGTGGTGTATATATTGGTGATATGCACGCCATGCAAGGGGACGGTGAAATTGCAGGACATACAACCGATGTTGCTGGAATCGTTCAACTACAAGTTAGTGTATTGAAAAAAGCAGCATTGGAAGGTCCTGTTTTATTGCCGAATACAGAAGATTTACCTTATACTGCGAAGCCTTTTACAAAGGAAGAAAAACGTCGCGCTCGTGAGCTTGCAGAGGAATTCGGCGTTAAACAGGTGGAGGAAGCATTTCCTGTATCAGTTGTTGGCTCTGGAACGTCATTAAATGAGGCAACAAATAATGCTTTAAGTCGTGCTGCAAAACTCTTTGAGATGAGTGAGCCAGAGGTTATGAATCGAGCGACGATTACAGGTTCGATTGAAATTGGCCGTCATCCAGGAGTTGTAACAGCAACCTTCCAAGTACCAAAGGCTGTACTGAAAAAAGCAAGAATTTATAAACCTGTGAAAAAACAATATGATTAATGTATAAAGAGTAGCCCGAAAAGAAAGCAAACTAGAAGTATTTCATAGTTTGCTTTCTTTGTGATGTAAGAAAAATCCTACTGTACTTGGGGCGAATTATATTATGATGAAAATCGGACGCCCCCAGGAAGCTTTGCTCTGCGTAAAAGCGAAGCGACAGCGGCAAATGTTTACTGTGCGAAAGCGAAGCGACAGCAACAAATGTTTACTGTGCGAAAGCGGACAAAGCCCCTGTCAGAAATAAAAGCACCCCCACGTTTAGATGGGTTTAAATTTGTTCGAAATTGTACAAATCGAAATTGAAATCTACTTATCAGTTGATATAATAGAACAAACTTAGACTATAAAAGATACTACTCTTCATAATATTGAATAGAAAAGATGGTGACTCATGGCAGATTTTGTGCGTTTGCAGGAAAAGGAAGAAAAAACAACAACTCCGATTAAATCATACATATTGAAGATGAAGGGTGGTGGGCATGCTCCCTCCAGAACAAATATCGCTGATGCCATAACAGGCGCAGTCGGTGGATTAATATGTATTTTTGTATTACTTTGGTTGACGAATTATACTGGGGCACCTTGGCTAATGGCGTCACTTGGTGGAAGCTGTGTACTTGTGTTTGTCGTTTGGAATGCACCATTGTCTCAACCCCGAAATATTATTGGTGGACATGTCATTTCAGCATTCATCGGCTTGACGATGTATTCACTGCTAGGAACGAGTATAATATCAATTAGCTTAGGCGTAGGGCTAACCATTTTTTTAATGGCTCTTTCAGGAAGCATTCATCCACCAGCAGGAGCAAACCCTATAATTATTATTTTAGGTGGCTATGGGTGGAGCTATTTAGTTATGCCAGTTTTAATTGGTGCGCTCATTATTGTATTCTTTGGACTAGTCATTAATAATTTGCGAGAAACGCGGAAGTATCCTTTGTTTTGGTGAAGAATATCAATAACTACTAGGGTGCTTTCCCTGTTGCTTGTGTTTTAAGTCCATCTATGAGGTGGTATTCGTTACCTCTATAGATGGCTTTTTCATGCTGTCGTAGCTAAAATTGTCGTTTTTGCACGAATACTTTTTGTCGTTATGCTTGATGTATATCACAATTTTTTAGCATATGTTGGATAAGATTTGTTATATTGAAGAAAGAGTGCTAAAACAAGTTAGGCAATAATTTTATCTTCACTCAGCAGAAGGCACAATTCAAAATCCAGACGCAATTACGCCAAGGCGAAATTGATATGATAGGGGAAGATCTTTGTTGGTTGAATTTGATGGGGGGCTCCAGTAGCATGCTGTTGAATTGTGATGAGCAATTATTCATGACATATAAACAAAATGGTGAAAAGGGTGCTGAAAAATTACTTTCAAAGTGGTTGGAGGCAGAGAGTGACGTTCAGTTAGACCCAAAAATACTCGGTATTGCACTTTCACCAAATTTATTTTTAGTGAATGAGGAAGCAGCGATGAATATTGCGTTTTCAACTGCACGAAAATATTGGGGTCGCGTATCGCCAGATATGCAAACTTTTTTTGATAAGCACGGTTTGGATACTCAATATGTAAATGATCGTCTCAATGCTTTCTTTTATACGCAAAAAGGCAAGGAGACTTTTTTTGAACAGTTGTTTGCACAGCATACAATGGACTTAGAGCGATTAATCTGGCTAATTTTTGGGAAGCGCATGCAAATTGCGATGCCAGTTAACGAACTACAAACTATTTTTTTATATAAATTTGAAAATGAATATTTTGTGCATATGATTTATAAGGAAGATGCTCAATTTTGGCACTGGCTGTTCATGAAAAAAGTTTATTCACTGTTTATCCACAAACCTTTAGAACAATTCACATTTATCCATGAAATGCTGAGTCATTTCGAAAAATCTACTAGAAAAACTTATGCACATGTGGATAATTTTGTGGATAATTATAGAGGGGTTCTGGATAAGTGCATAACTTATGTGGATAACCATAATCCGACTTGCTTGGAAAAAAAGCAGTTACATCTTTACCAAATTGTTACGCATTATTGTTTAGCAGAAGGGGATTATCGGTGTGTAAAAGCTTTAATTACTTCCTTTGAGGCAGATTGGCGTTATTCGATGTATGCATTAACAGAGAAAGAAAAGGTACTAATTGCATATTTACTGTTTCATATCGCACATCAAGAGAAGGATAATGAAACTGTTATTCAATATGGTGAGTATTTATTAGAAGATGAACGACTGAATAATTACGCGATAGAGATTTTGTTGGAATATAAGGAGTTATTGCCGAATCGGAAGCCAACACCTCCAGCTATTATCAAAAATTATGATCTCAATTTTTTAGAAAATTTGTATGCAGTATTACTTGATCATTATGTAAGAACAGGTCGTTATCAAGAGGGACTAAAGCTTTTAAAGGACAATGCATTAGCATCCAATAAAAAAATACATGCAACGTTAGTACAAAAAAACTATAGTAATGAACAATTTATCGCGATTGAGGCGTCAGTTCAGCAAGATATTGCTCTACTTGTTAATAACTCACTACAGCATATCGGCCTGTCTATAGAAGAATGGCGACGACACTATCGTCAACCAGATGCGCCTTATTATTTTGTAGCACAAAGTGCATCCATGCACATGTTAAATATTTTAAAGGTTTTATTTGTGACCGAGCAGTATGAGCTTTTTGAAAAATTAATGGAAATCTATAAAAAATATTTACTCATTGAAGATCATTTTGAAAAACTACGAGTATTTATAAGTGCGTACGTTTCATAAGCAAAAGAAGTGTCTAATGCGTTTTAAAGCATTAGACACTCTTTCGTGAATTATTCTAAAACCCCTTTATCCTGTAAGTCAGCAATTTGTTCAGCACTATAGCCAAGGGAAGATAACACTTCTTCGTTATGTTCTCCAAGCTTTGCACCTACATGCTTGTATTCCGTTTTGGAACCGTCAAACTTAAAAGCAGAAGCAATTTGTTTTTGCATTGTACCATCGCTTTTTGGAATATCAACAATCATGCTACGAGCCTTTAGCTGTGGGTGCTCACATGCTTCTGAAAAAGTTAAAACTGGTTCCACGCATCCCTCGAAATCCTCGTTAAACACTTCAAGCCATTCTTTGTAAGTCTTTGATAAAAACGCATCATGAACGGCCTCTTTAAAACGAATTTGTGTATAGTATGAATCATTGAATGTATTATCAATGAGCTCCGGAATATCAAGTGCTTCACATAGCAACTTGCGGAATTGAGGCTCAAGACTTCCTACCGAGAAAAATCTGCCATCCTTTGTTTTGTAGAAATCATAATAGCTGCCGCCATTTAAAATCTCCTGCTCGGGCTGAGGGACACGGCCACCCCCAATATAGGCAGACCCATACATAGCGTTGAGCGAGAATACAGCATCTGTCATACTAATATCGATGTATTGTCCCTCACCTGTTTTTTCACGATGTAAAGCAGCTGCAAGTACGCCAATTGCCGCATGCATTGTGCCCCCTGCAATATCGGCTAGCTGAATACCCATTGAGACAGGTTTTTTATCTTTATGGCGTGAATAATCAAGTACCCCAGATAATGATAGATAGTTATTGTCATGTCCTGGACGATTGCTATATGGCCCAGTTTGTCCATAGCCTGTAATTGCACAATAAATAACTTGCGGATTTACTTCCTTGAGTGCTTCATAGCCAATGCCAAGCCGCTGCATGACCCCTGGTCGAAATCCTTCGATAATGACGTCATACTCTTTAACGAGCGACTTAACAATTTCTACAGCTTCAGGCGATTTTAAATTTAATGTTAATGACTTTTTAGAGCGATTTAAGTGTTGATGTATATATGCCTCGTGATCATCGTCATAAGGAGGCATAATACGCGTTAAATCTACGCGCTTTGAAGATTCAACGTGAATAACCTCCGCGCCTAAATCAGCAAATATCATCGTTGCCATTGGTCCTGGTAGTAATGCAGAAAAATCGAGAATTTTTAACCCCTTTAAAATACCCAAATCTCCCAACCCCTTTTTGTGTAGGCTACAATGCCGTCTATTTCGAGAAGGCTTAGTAGCGCTTTTCTCATTAACCCCATTTTGTGAAAAGCGTGTATCCCATACTGTATTAATACAGTGCGATTTTAATTTATCAGTATTATAACAAAATGATTAACTGCTTGACTATGCTAAATTTCATTATAAAATAAATAGTCAGAAAATTATATGTCAGAATAACAATAAAAGTAAAAAAATTTCGAATATAGATTTCCTGTCAAATTTCAGATAACAATTACCATTTATCCGAAAATTCCGTCACATTATAGACACAAAAATCTCTATGCGTTTATATTATGCATAGAGATTTTTTACTGTACGGAAAGTTGCTAATCGAAATCAATATGTGATAAAAATTTCAATTACTTAAAGCGAATAGAAGTTAACTGTATAATATGGAGCACCATTATCTTGAAAGCTGACACCAACAAAAACATGTGTGAATTCTTTTCTTAAAATATTTGCACGATGTCCTTCCGAATTCATCAGTGCTTCATGGGCAAAGATACTATTGGACTGACCGCAGGCAATATTTTCACCATACCAGAAGTATTTAACACCACCTGCAGTGAGCCTGTTATTAGAATGATTGCCAACATGATCCTTATGGCTAAAAAAGCGTTGTGTAATCATGTTACTACTATGCTGACGAGCAATATGATTATACTTTTTATCATAAATAAGTGGTTTTGAGACTCCCACGACTAAAGTCGCAAGCCCTACACTTTATGGTGTGACGGGTGGGATTCTTGAATGACTAAGCGTTCGCAGTTCATTTCTGTTTTGAACAGCCTTCAAGATGAGGGTATCTCATTACCCCTCCTAAGACAGTGCATCTAGCATCATAGGCTGATTGACTTTTACCATCCATCACAGGTGCATGTCGAATATTCATTGCACCGACTAAATCACGATGTTTTTCGAATCCACATTTACACGTATATTTTCTATCTTGTGCCTTATTCTTTTCAGAACATTTCGGGCATGTTTGACTGGTATATGCAGGATTCACAAATTCAACTTTAATACCCATTAGATTTGCTTTGTACTCAATGAATTGAGAAAGACGATAGAATGACCAGTTGTGCAGATTCTTTTCGTTTTTACGGCTTGTTCTTGCCGTCTGCCTGATGTT
>NZ_JBIWDH010000027.1:0-65968 GCF_044761885.1 Lysinibacillus sp. NPDC097231
GGTAGATAGGTTCGAGGTGGAAGTGTGGTGACACATGGAGCTGACGAATACTAATCGATCGAGGACTTAACCAAAATGTTTGAAGCAATCAATGCACGTTTATCCAGTTTTGAGAGAATAGGTTCTTTCAACTGAATAAGTGAAGTGATGATGGCAAAGAGGTCACACCCGTTCCCATCCCGAACACGGAAGTTAAGCTCTTTAGCGCCGATGGTAGTTGGGGGCTTCCCCCTGCGAGAGTAGGACGTCGCTTCGCTTATTTTTTATGTGGAGGATTAGCTCAGCTGGGAGAGCACCTGCCTTACAAGCAGGGGGTCGGCGGTTCGAGCCCGTCATCCTCCACCATTATGGTCCCGTGGTGTAGCGGTTAACATGCCTGCCTGTCACGCAGGAGATCGCCGGTTCGATCCCGGTCGGGACCGCCATTTTTTGCCGGTGTAGCTCAGTTGGTAGAGCAACTGACTTGTAATCAGTAGGTCGTGGGTTCGACTCCTATCGCCGGCACCATCATCCCTTGGAGGGGTAGCGAAGAGGCTAAACGCGGCGGACTGTAAATCCGCTCCTTAGGGTTCGGCGGTTCGAATCCGTCCCCCTCCACCATTTTAGGGGCATAGTTCAACGGTAGAATAGAGGTCTCCAAAACCTTTGGTGTGGGTTCGATTCCTACTGCCCCTGCCAGGTTTCAAGGTACTCGTTATCAAACACTGCCGTGATTACATATCATATAATGGCGATTGTGGCGAAGTGGTTAACGCATCGGATTGTGGTTCCGACATTCGTGGGTTCGATTCCCATCAGTCGCCCCATCTTAGCATTGGGGTATAGCCAAGCGGTAAGGCAACGGATTTTGATTCCGTCATGCCTAGGTTCGAATCCTAGTACCCCAGCCATTTTTATTTTATGAGCCATTAGCTCAGTTGGTAGAGCATCTGACTTTTAATCAGAGGGTCGAAGGTTCGAGTCCTTCATGGCTCATCATTGATATTGACTAGAAAGTTTAGCGCCCGTAGCTCAATTGGATAGAGCGTCTGACTACGGATCAGAAGGTTATGGGTTCGACTCCTGTCGGGCGCGCCATATTAAGATTTATCGGAATGTAGCTCAGCTTGGTAGAGCACTTGGTTTGGGACCAAGGGGTCGTAGGTTCGAATCCTGTCATTCCGACCATCTTTTCTTAATATGGGGCCTTAGCTCAGCTGGGAGAGCGCCTGCCTTGCACGCAGGAGGTCAGCGGTTCGATCCCGCTAGGCTCCACCATTGATATAGTTTTACGGAGGTATACCCAAGTCTGGCTGAAGGGATCGGTCTTGAAAACCGACAGGCGGGTAACACCGCGCGGGGGTTCGAATCCCTCTACCTCCTCCATTTTCGGGTCAGTAGCTCAGTTGGTAGAGCATTAGATTGAAGCTCTAAGTGTCGGCGGTTCGATTCCGTCCTGACCCACCATATATGCGGGTGTAGTTTAATGGTAAAACCTCAGCCTTCCAAGCTGATGTCGTGAGTTCGATTCTCATCACCCGCTCCAAATAATGGGCCTATAGCTCAGCTGGTTAGAGCGCACGCCTGATAAGCGTGAGGTCGATGGTTCGAGTCCATTTAGGCCCACCATTATTCCGAAGTAGCTCAGTTGGTAGTAGCACCTGACTGTTAATCAGGTTGTCGCAGGTTCGAGTCCTGCCTTCGGAGCCATGACCCGTTGGTCAAGTGGTTAAGACACCGCCCTTTCACGGCGGTAACACGGGTTCGAATCCCGTACGGGTCATCAAGCATGTTGCACGTTTTAGTGCAACATGCTTTTTTTATGCCTACAATAATCTCTAAATATGTGACTCCAAATAATGATCGCCATTTGTGAAGAAATTTTTTATTTCTAATGAAGATGCTAATCCATTAATTCTTATGGTCACTAATGAAAAAACACTTTTAATATGGCTTGATAAATAAGGCTGTTTGTAAAACTAGAGATATTACATGTCAGCTCCATAAATTTGAACAAAGTATTTCATATATAAAATATGTATGTTTTCCAACAGAATTTTTCGTGGTGCTAACAGTTCCATTCCTCTAATATGAGGGTATATGGAGGAATTCGATATGAATTTACAAGAGGTACAGCAGTTTTTAGAACTTTATCAATTAGAACAAAATGAGTCTGAAGTATGGCTAGAAAATAGATTACAGCAAATTAAAATAGCAGAAGAATATATACCAACAACTGAAGAATTAACCTTTGGTGTGCGGGTAGCTTGGCGCAATAGTAATAAGTGTATTGGCCGTTTGTTTTGGCAAACACTGCATGTTATAGATGCACGTGATATTTTAAAGGAAGAGGCTATATTTACTGCATTGCTTGAGCATATTCGATATGCAACAAATGACGGGAAAATTCGACCAACAATAACCGTTTTTGCATCAGATCGAGTTCGTATATGGAATCACCAACTAATCCGTTATGCAGGCTATGAAACGCAATCAGGAATCGTTGGTGATCCACACTCTGTTGAGTTTACAAGGGTATGTGAATCACTAGGCTGGCAAGGTGAGAGAACAGCATTTGATGTGCTTCCACTTGTGATACAAGTAGATGGTAGGGAACCACAAGTGTTTACAATCCCTGATGAATATGTGCTTGAGGTACCGATTCGTCATCCAGAGTTCCAAGAGGTCGAGAAACTAGGATTAAAATGGTATGCAGTGCCAATTATTTCGAGCATGCGCTTCCAAATGGCAGGTGTCGATTTTCAGGCAGCCCCATTTAATGGGTGGTATATGGGGACAGAAATCGGTGCGCGTAATTTAGCCGATTATGATCGCTATAATATGCTTCCAGCAGTCGCAGAAATCTTTCAGCTTGATACAACAAAGCAATCATCTCTTTGGCGTGATCGAGCCCTAGTTGAGCTCAATATTGCGGTACTTCACTCATTTAAAGAAGACGGTGTCAGTATCGTAGATCATCATACAGCTGCACAACAATTTAAGCTATTTGAAGAGGCTGAAGAAAAAGCAAATCGTGACTTGACAGGTAACTGGACGTGGTTAATTCCACCTCTTTCGCCAGCGACAACTCATATTTTTCATAAGCCATTTGTTAATGTTTACAATACACCGAATTATTTTTATCAGAAACCACCTTACTAATCGAAAAAAGGTAGCTCATGTTAACATGAGCTGCCTTTTTAATTCACATATTCATCTTTAGAAGCTCTCATTGAGCACAAGAACAGTATCATTACCACGACAACAAAGAGCCAGCCAGCGATGTTCCAGCCACCAAATAAGTCGTGCAAATATCCAAATAAGATTGGACCAATAGCGGCAAATAAATAACCTAATGATTGTGCAAAGCCTGACAAATCAGCCGCTTCAAAAGCAGTACGAGTACGTAGTGTAAAGAACATCATTGCTAAAGCAAATGAAGCCCCTCCTGCTAAGCCTAGAAGCACCATCCACAACACTGCGAGGCTTGTCCATTCCATAACTACCCCGATAAAGCCAACTAAATAAAATGATGTAAACATTAATACAAGAGGTCGTTGAGATGTCATTTTACTAGCAATAATAGGCACAACTAAAGCCATGGGAACCTGTGAAAACTGCATGATGGAAAACATCCAGCCTGCACGATCCGCAGGTAATCCTTGTGCGATATATATTTCAGGAATCCAAGCTGCGGTCGTATAGAATAATAATGATTGTAAGCCCATAGCGCCTGTTACTGCCCAAGTAACAGGTGATTTCCATAATGGTTTACGAGCTTTCATAGTCTTAACAGTTGGTTCAGGTTTATTAAATTTCAACTGTGGAATCCAAATTAAAATGGTTAACACTACTAGGACAAGCGCAATTGCCAATGCACCTTGCCAGCCAAGCGACGAATTGGCAATCGGGTAGCTAATACCAGCACCAAGTCCGGCTGTTAAATTCATCGACATTGTAAAAAATGCCATCAGTAAACCTACATGATAAGGGAATTTCAATTTAAGCAATCCTGGAATGAGCACGTTGCCAAATGAAATGGCTATTCCAATTAGCATAGTACCGAACACGAGTAAACTTGTCGTACCAAGAGAGCGAAGTACGATCCCCAATGCTAAAAGAATAGTAGATAAAAATAATGTTAATTCTAGCCCCAATTTACGTGCGACAATTGGTGCGAATGGCGAAATAACCGCAAAGGCTAGCAACGGGATAGTTGTTAGAAATCCCGCTAATACGTTGGATATACCTAAATCTTCACGGATAAAGGCAATAATAGGTCCAACAGCTGTTAATGGCATTCGTAATGTTGAGGCAATACATATAACGCCAATGACTAATAATAAGGTTGTACCTTTCCAGCTAATTTCCCTGCTAGGATTAGTAGTAGAATGTTCATGAGTAGTCAAAATAAATCCCCCCTGTAAGAACAATTATAATTGAACCACTATATCACTTTACCACATCATTAAAAATAGTAGAAAATTCATAAAATACGGAACATTACTCTGATTATTGAAATGTCATAGGTCGTATGATAAACTAGTACACATCATAAATTTAATATTTATATGCCTCATGTTTGTATTGAGGTAGAGGTCGCGATATTTAAGAGTATGCTAATGGAAATGACAAGCATTAGAGATATTAGTTGAAAGGAAATATCGCCGAAGTATGAGGGGACTTGAAACCCTCATGCTGGGGCTGTCTCCGAAAGGAACAGAACTGTCACGTTTGGATAACGTGTTGTGCTATCAATTTTTTTAGAACTGAGGATTAACTTAGCCATCACAGTGTTCATGTGATGGCATTTTTTTGCCTCTTAAATAGGAAGGAAGCTTATAGTGAGTGAAATAAAAGTAAATCAGCTCGGCCATAAGGCGCCTAAGCTGAAAAAAGAATTAAAAAGCCGTCATATTACAATGATTTCATTAGGCGGTACAATCGGTACAGGATTGTTTTTAGCCAGTGGTGGTGCCATTGCAAATGCTGGCCCTGGCGGTGCACTGCTCGCCTATGCATTAATCGGTATTATGGTGTACTTTTTAATGACGAGCTTAGGAGAAATGGCAGCCTATATGCCATCATCAGGCTCATTTAGTACGTATGCGACAAAATTTGTAGATCCAGCTTTAGGTTTTGCACTTGGCTGGAACTATTGGTATAACTGGGCAATCACAATTGCAGCAGAAATTGCAGCTGTCTCATTAATTATGAAATATTGGTTCCCAGATAGCTCATCAGCACTTTGGACAGTTTTATTTATTGCCGTTGTTTTAACGTTCAACCTATTATCAGTAAAAAGCTATGGTGAAAGTGAATATTGGTTTGCAATGATAAAGGTTGTAACTGTAATCATTTTTATTATCATTAGTTTCTTAATGATTTTTGGCATTTTAGGTGGAAACGCTCCAGTAGGTTTTACGAATTTCTTTATTAGTGACGGACCATTCCACGGTGGCTTCCTTGCTACTTTCGGAATTTTCCTGGCAGCCGGCTTCTCGTTCCAAGGGACAGAACTGCTTGGAATAACAGCAGGTGAAACTGATGAGCCTGGTAAAAATATCCCGAAGGCTGTTAAATCAGTTTTCTGGCGAATTCTTTTATTCTATATTTTGGCGATTGGTGCAATTGGGATGCTAATTCCATTTACAGACGAACGTTTATTATCAGAAGATATTGCTGTATCACCATTTACACTGGTATTTGATAATTTAGGAATTGCCTTTGCTGCTTCATTAATGAATGCTATTATTTTAACGGCTATGCTGTCAGCAGGGAATTCTGGGCTCTATGCGTCTTCACGTATGCTTTGGCAATTAGCCGTGGATGGACATGCGCCAAAGATTTTCATGAAATTAAGTCGTCGAGGTATTCCAATCTATGCTCTAACGGCAACATTAGCTGTAGGCTGCCTAGCATTTTTAGCTTCATTCTTTGGTGACGGTGTGGTCTATATATGGCTCCTAAATGCCTCTGGGATGTCTGGATTTATTGCTTGGCTTGGTATCGCATTTAGTCACTATCGTTTCCGTCGAGCTTTCGAAGCGCAAGGCTTGGATCCAAAATTGCTACCGTATAAAGCAAAGCTATACCCATTCGGTCCGCTATTTGCCTTTACAGTTTGTATGATTGTTGTTATTGGACAAAACTACAATGCCTTTATGGGTGATAAAATAGATTGGTATGGAGTCCTTGTCTCATATATCGGGATTCCGCTGTTCTTACTATTATGGCTTGGCTATAAAATCAAGCATAAAACAAAAATGCTTCCTTTAGAGCAATGTGATTTAAAAGTAGAATAATAAGTAAAAAAGCTGTCCTGAGAGCCAAAAAAAGGCTACAGGGCAGTTTTTTTTGATTTATTATGAAGTCGTGGTTATGCACCGAAACCCCTTACACCCATAACTGTTATTATTAGTCCATAGCTTACACCGATAAGTAAAATGACGGATAGACCCAAATATTTAGAAACGCCTTTTTCTTTTGATTTAATCCCCAATATACCTAAATAGATACTTATTATCCAGAGTAGAGCACCTAAATAAAAGTAAATTCCAAGAATGCCGTTTTTGCTTAACGAACATACGTAAAATAATAAAAGCCCGATAATACTAAGAGTAATAGAAAATAATCCGTAATTTTTGGAAGTCATTTTATCGGTCCTTTCTAAAAAATTGATTTACTAATAAGAATATACTGGTTAATTCTAGAGTTTACAAATTTGTACAGAAGTGTACTCAGGACCACTAAGGGAATATTAAAAAGGTGCTTTAGTTTTCTAATGGTTCTCTTCTTTGGGTATATAACCTTAATATGGTAAGCTGTTATAAAAATGAGTTATCACAAAATTTTTAAGATGCCATTTGTTAAAATGTATACCGTGTATATAAGTTGATCGAAAGTGAAGCGACAGCCAAAACGCGCAGCCGGAACGGAAATCAACTCCTAGTTGTGGTGATGATCCATAGAAATGACGAGATCTATATAAACGGCTTTATGTTGGGAAGAGGTGCATGAAAGTGCAAAAGCATATTTTACTCGTAGAAGATGACGAAGCCATTCGTGAAATGGTAGAAAACTATTTAACGATGGAGGGGTTCCTTGTTACCTCCGCAGTTAATGGAGAAGAAGCATTACAAAATTGTTTAAATAATTCCTATGATTTAGTGATCTTAGATATTATGATACCAAAACTGAATGGATTAGAAGTTTTAAAAATAGTACGGGAACAGGCATCACTGCCAATCATCATTATGTCTGCGAAGGATAGTGATGTGGATAAAGCGTTAGGGTTAGGATTAGGGGCAGATGATTATATTGCCAAGCCGTTTTCCATGTTAGAATTTTCAGCACGGGTAAAAGCTGCCATAAGAAGAGCTACAAAATACTCCAATCAAGTAGATAACAAGAAAGATGTATTAGTGATAGATAGCTTAACGATTGACATTGTGAATTTTTCAGTTGAAAAGAACGGACAAAAGGTGAAGCTCACTTCAAAGGAATTCGCCCTTTTAAAGTTATTCGTCACAAATCGAAATCGTGTTTTCACAAAACAACAAATTTATCAACTGATTTGGAATGATGCTTACTATGGAGACGAAAATATTATTAATGTACATATAAGAAGACTACGCGAAAAAATGGAAGACGATCCATCCAATCCTCAATATATTAAAACTCTTTGGGGAATTGGCTATAAATTTGAAGGATAAACCTATGATCATATTTCTATTACTAATAATTGTTGTGCTTTTAGGAATAATAATTTTTCAGGTGAAGGCAAAAAAGAAACACAATGCAACTATTCAATACATGCATAGAAAACTGCAAGCTATTATTAACGAACAAACGCATGAAAAAATTTTAGTAACGACAACTAATCAGGAGATACGGCAGTTACTAATTGCGATGAATGCCTTGCTTGACCACAATCAAAAGGTACTGGCGACACATCAAAAAATGGAAAGCTCCATGAAAAAGATGCTGGCTAATATTTCACATGATCTTAAGACGCCTTTAACAGTTGTATTAGGATATATTGAAATGCTACAGCTTAAGAACTCGATCAGTGAGGAGGAGCGGCAGCGATTGTTAACTGGTGTTCATTCGAAAACAATGGAGGTATTAAAAATTATCCATACATTTTTTGACCTGGCAAAATTGGAGGCTGGAGATACAGATTATCCAATGACAAAAATCAATATAAGTGAAATTTGCCGAAAAAATATTTTATCATTTTACGATATGGTAACGTCTATGGGGCTAGAGATAGAGATTGTAATACCAGAGATATCTTTGTATGCGCTTGGTAATGAAGAGGCATTAGATAGGGCTTTGAACAATTTATTGTCAAATGCGATTGCTTATGGGGCAGATGGTAATGTGATTGGACTTTCCGTAAGAAGTGATGATACAAACATTTATATTGATGTATGGGATAGAGGCAAGGGAATTGATGAATACCATATTGATAATGTTTTCGAAAGAATGTACACGCTTGAAGATTCCAGAAACAAATCCTTCCAAGGTAGCGGTCTTGGCTTAACGATCACCAAACGACTTGTAGAAATAATGGATGGCTCCATTCAGCTTTCAAGTATCCCTTATGAAAAGACCATTTTTACAATATCTTTAAAAAGAATGATGTATTGAAACTGCTAAGCTTGTAAAGCTGTTAACGCTTTACAGGCTTTTCTTCTGCACTTAAGAAATTTGTAAGAATCAAGTAATAAATTAGAGAGTTTCATTTTTTATAATAAAGATAGCCAAATTGAGGGAGAGATTTACATGACATATATTGTGAAAACAAATCAACTTACGAAAGTGTTTGACGGAAAAGAAGTAGTTTCCGCCGTCAATATGCATGTGAAGAAGGGTGAGATTTATGGCTTTTTAGGTCCCAATGGCGCCGGAAAAACCACAGTTATGAAAATGCTAACGAACCTAACGAAGCCAACAAGTGGAGATATTGAAATCTTTGGTGAAAAATTAACGGATCGATCATACGAGGTGCTGAAAAGATTGGGAACAATTATTGAATACCCGATTTTCTATGAAAATTTAACAGCAAAAGAAACCTTAGAATTACATTGCGAATATATGGGCTATTATGACAAAAAAGAAATTGGCCATGTTCTCGAATTAGTGAAACTAACAAATACAGAAGAGAAGCGTGTTAAAGACTTTTCCCTGGGGATGAAACAGCGATTGGGCATTGCACGGGCTATTATTACGAAGCCGGAGTTACTTATTTTAGACGAGCCGATTAATGGACTAGATCCAGTAGGCATTAAAGAGCATAGAGAGCTATTCAAAATGCTTTGTAAAGAGTATGGCATTACGATTATTGTTTCTAGCCACATTTTGGGGGAAATAGAACAACTCGTTGATACAATTGGCGTTATTAAAAATGGACGATTAATCACTGAAGTTTCAATGGCCGATGTTAATCGTAGTCAGGTAGATTATATTGAAGTCATTGTCAATGATGGGAATAAGGCGGCTTTTATTATAGAAAATAAATTAAATATTACTAATTTCAAACTAATTGATGGTAATTGTATTCGAATATATGAATCGACAGCTTCACAAAAGGTACTAACTAAAACATTGATTGAGCATGATATTGAAATTGAGGGAATTAGTAAAAAAACAAGCTCATTAGAGGATTATTTCTTGAAGTTAATCAATGGGGGTGTAGCTAGTGCTTAACTTAATGCGTCTGGAGATGAAAAAATTTCATATTGGTTCATATATAAAACGAGCTATCTTCGCAAATTTTGTGATATTAGCTATTATGTTTATGCTGTTATTTATCACAAAAATAGAGGGAGATCCAGGCTTTGAAAATTATCAGACTGTTTTAAGCCTTATAGATTCAACTGTAAGAGCAGTATTTATTATTTTTGCTAGTGCATTAATTGCCAAACTTATTATTGGCGAGTTCAAATATAAAACAATCACTTTAGCATTTATGTATCCAATAAATAGAAAGAAAATAATTGCTTCCAAACTGGCTATTGTGGTCCTTTTTACCTTTAGTGCAATCATTGTATCAAATATTTTTGTGACAGCAGTTTTTTGTTCTATTGGTAGTAATTTTCATTTACTTTCAGATACATTAACGATTTCTTTAATCATCCAACGAATCCCTATTGTAATAATGAATGCAATTGCAGCATCCTGCATCGCATTAATACCATTGTATTTTGGTATGAAAAAATACTCCATTCCGGTAACCATAATTTCATCTATTTTCATTGTATCGATTGTATCATCCAATACAGGGAATTTCTCTCTAAATGATATTATTTTCATACCAATTATTTTAGCAATTATCGGTATAAGCGTGGCCTATGCATCATTTCGAAAAATTGAGAAGATGGATATTTGAGGATAAAAAGGGAGGGCCTCTGAACATGTAGGGGCCTGTCATAACGAAAATGCCAGACGTAAAACCAAATAAAAGGTTTTATGTCTGGCATTTTTTTAAGCAAATATCGTTTGCCATATTAAATAAATATTTAAAGTGACTACAATTACCACTACAAACCATCCTAAAATTGTTGTAATACGATGGTTAACTAGATTTCCCATGATATTTCTTTTGCTTGTAAACATCACAAGCGGAACAAGAGCAAATGCAATCCCAAAGGATAAAATAACCTGGCTTAGGACAAGTGCATAGGTTGCATTAACACCAGATGCAATAATAACCAAAGGAGGTAACATTGTAATAGCTCGACGTAAATAGAGCGGAATTTTTTTTCTAATGAAGCCTTGCATGACAACATCGCCTGCTAGTGTACCAACTGAAGAGCTAGCAAGACCTGCAATAAGAAGACCAAGACCAAATGATACTGCCGCCATTGGACCAAGAGCATCTTTTAAGCCTTCATAAGCAATATCCAAATCCTCTACAACTACACCTTGTGTATGAAATACTGCTGCGGCAATAACGAGCATACTCATATTGATTGCACCGGCAATAATCATCGCAATAATTATATCAATAAACTCAAAACGGAAAATACGTCTTTTTTCATCATCATTGCGTCCAACAATACGACTTTGTGTTAATGAAGAATGCAAGTAAATAGCGTGCGGCATGACCGTGGCCCCTAAAATACCTGTTGCAAGCAAAATGGAGTCTACTCCTTCAAAGCGTGGCGTGAACATCCCAATTGTGACTTCACCCCAATTTGGCTGTGCCAAAAATGTCTGGAATGCAAATGCTAGTACGACAATTAGTACCATGCCAGAAATACCTGCTTCAAATGCTCTAAAGCCTCTGCGTTGTAATTCTAAAATGGCAAATGATCCAACTG
The DNA here is from genome assembly GCF_044761885.1 of Lysinibacillus sp. NPDC097231. Taxonomy (NCBI): domain Bacteria; kingdom Bacillati; phylum Bacillota; class Bacilli; order Caryophanales; family Bacillaceae; genus Lysinibacillus; species Lysinibacillus sp. NPDC097231. Next base: position 11,310 of record NZ_JBIWDH010000027.1, read on the forward strand.
CTGTAATAAGCGCTGCTGGTAACATCGGAATATTGAATAATAAGTAAAGTCCTAAAGCAGCACCTATAAATTCCGCAAGGTCCGTTGCAATTATTACTAGTTCAGCTTGTATCCATAAGAAAATAGATGTTTTTTTAGAAAAATGCTCACGGGCAATTTCAGGTAAATTTTTTCCGGTTGCAATTCCAAGCTTTGCAGACAAGGATTGAATTAAAACCGCCATTAGATTAGAAAAGGCGATTACCCAAAGCAGTAAATACCCATATTGTGAACCTGCTGTAATATTAGTAGCGAAGTTGCCTGGATCGATATAGGCAACAGCAGCGATAAAGGCTGGGCCAAGAAACGGTAAAATTCGTCGCCAGCCTTTTATATCTCCATCCAAAACCGCCTCAGCAGACGATTTTGTTATTTTTTTGTAACCCATATTGTTCCCTCGTTTCAAAAAGTATCGTATGAGAAATAAAGTTTCCTGGAGGAAAATGATATATTGCTATTTTATAGCTAATGTAAAAAAATGTGAAGGAGTTTGCTCATTTTTTTTGAAAAATGTATTGTGAGTAAGTATGTACTAATTTGAATGTAAGGTTAGTAAGCATAAAACTGTTAATATTCATTTTGTATTCTATTAGTAAAAAATAGATTAAAGTGATTCTTATTATTTATACAAAAAATGAATAACAGCAGGAATACTATTAAAAATCTCGAAATATTGATTAAAGAAAGGGGGAGAAGAATGATGGAAATGCTATGGGTGAATTCAAAAATTACAATTCCTCGCCCTGTGCCAAATGTTATTGAAAGAAAAAAATTATTTGCCGTTCTTTCAAATAATCGTATGAAAAAATTAACCATTGTACGAGCACCAGGGGGATATGGAAAAACAACACTTCTTAGCCAATGGTTCTCCCAGATTGCCGAAGCTATTGCGTGGTTTTCTATTGATGGTAGCGATAATGAGCCAAAACGATTTTTAAAATATCTTATACATACTCTGTCTTTGGGAATAAATGAAGACTTAGATAACAAGCTAAGTCCCTTAATAGATAAAGCATATTCGTTCGAATTTATTGTAGATGCTATTTTACATGAACTTGATGTATACGAAAGTAATATTCATATTGTTCTCGATAATTTCCATGCTATACAGCATCCTTCAATTTATGAAATACTTATACGTTTGATAGAATATTTGCCGAGTAATGTTCGAATTTTTATAACGACTCGAACGAAATTATCACTGCCAATAGCTAACTGGCATGTGAAAGGATGGATGTTGGAAGTTGGTACAGATCAACTTTGCTTTGACTTGGAGGAACTCATTAATTTTTTTGGAGATAATTCTTCTAATGAATATCAAATTGGAGAACTGAAACAAGTATTAAAAAAAACTGAGGGCTGGGCGGCTGGTATACAATTTATAAAATTATCGGCAGCTCCTTTTTTTGATGGACAGAGTAGTGCAGAGTTATTAAAGAATGCAAGTCTTTATATTAATGAATATTTTATGCAAGAGATACTCGCACCAATAGCATTAACCACTCAAGATTTTCTAATACGAAATTCGATTTTAAATAGATTAGAGCCAGATATTTGTAATGCTATTACAAGTGGGCCTGAAAGTTTAAATATATTCAAGGAATTAGCTGAAAATGGAGTATTTCTTGTACCTTTACAGGGAAATAAACCTACTTTCCGTTACCATCGTTTATTTAAGGAAGCTTTACTGGAAGAACTAAAAAAACGCTATTCCCATAATACGATAATTTCACTGTATCGAAATGCAGCGATAATTTTGTGTGAAAAGGGTGACTATGTTTCAGCCATTGACCTTGCATTAGGTGGTGAATTATATGAAATGGCAAATGAATGGATTCAGACTTATTTAGTGGAAATTTTTGCTGAAGGACAAACATTATTATTCGGACAATGGGTACAGCAATTAAGAAATGCCAATTTTCCAGTAGATATTAATACACTTGTTTTGTATATCACAACTTTATTTTCTATGCATGAAATTGAAACAGCTAATGAAATAATAGAGGAGTTACTTTTTAAACAAGATGCTTCTAAATGGATGGATGGCTTTAAATTTATTGCTGTGACAAAAATCTTTGAGATTATTAATGCTTATGTCACTTTTATGAAAGACGGGGATTTAGAAAAAGCAAAGGTAGGATTATTAACACCAGTAAATGTAAGAAAAGAAAAATCACCTTTATATAATATATCATTAAAATATAATCAATTTGAGCCTAGAATTTTGCGTACCATTGCAGGATCAAAAGGTAAATTCCTACCATTCGACAAAATAGATGAACTTATTCAGGTGCTTAGTGAAAGTGAAATTAAAGAACGAAATATTACAGGTTTTACTTATGGCCTATTGGCAGAAATATTATATGAAACGAATGATTTAGTTCGGGCAAGTAAGGAATTAGAGATTGGTTTGCAGTATGGATTGCGCTTTCAAGATCCAGGGCTTTTTATACCGATGTATCTCTTAAAGACACGAATACTCGTTTCTGAAAAACGCTTTGAAGACGCACGTATTTTATTAGTTGAAGCTATGAAAGAGACTGAACAATCTTATTGGATTGGTGTGCTATATATAATGAAAGCTCAAACGTTTTTATTGGAAGGGAAAATTTCACATGCTCAACAAGAGCTTTATAAGGTTACTGATTATATCAATTACAAAATTGCTTCCAAGCTTCCTTTTCATCTTTTTATCCAAGGTCGAATACTATTGGCAAAAGGTCAGACAGAAGTGGCATTGCAAATGGCAGTGCGTACCAAAGAGGGAGCTATACAAGAAAAACAAATTGGCACAATGATAGAGGCAGGAATATTTGAGGCAATTTGCCACCTTGAGCTAGAGCAAGAGGATTCAGCATTATTGGTGTTACACGATACCCTTAGTCACGGCGCTCAATATGGATATTATCGCTCTTTTTTAGAAGATGAAGCGGTATTCCCCTTGCTTCATAAATACTGGAATGTACGACAAAATGATAAGAGTGAGAAATTCAATTCTGTACCAATGAATTATGTGGAAGAGTTACTGCAATATAGTCCATTTACAGATGAGGGGTATGCCGTCTTTACACCTAGAGAAATGGATGTCTTACAATTACTGACTAAGGGAGCATCCAATAGTGAGATTGCTCACCAACTTTTACTTTCAGAGGGGTCAATCCGTGTTTATCTAACAGCAATATACAGTAAGATAGGAGTGAAATCCCGCACCAAGGCGATTATTTGGGCCAAAGAATGGTTAGGCCTTTAAACTTGTAGAAAAGAAGGAGGTTAAAGCTATGCCCAATATTTTGTTAGCCTCAAAAACAGCAGTACCTAAAATAAATAATCATATTATTGAAAGAGAACGCTTAACAAAAATCCTTCAACAAAATGATATGGCCAAACTAATTGTAATACGCGCTCCAGCAGGATATGGAAAAACGACAATGCTCAGCAGCTGGATGAATCAGCTCGATTCAGCTGTCGCATGGTATACAGTTGACCAAACAGATAATGACCCCATCCGGTTTTGGAAATATTTAACGCATTCAGTTTATAGTGCACTACATCATGAATCAGCCTCTCAGATAAGGTCCTTGCTCCATACTCAGCCACAGTTACCATTAGAAAATTTAGTAGACTCTTTACTAAATGAATTATTTGCGTGTGAAAAAATTCATATCATTATTGATGATTATCATCATATTGAAAAAGTTTCGATTCATCATATGATGAATCGTTTAATTGATTTTTTACCAGATCATTGCACTGTTTATTTGACTAGTCGGTCGAGTATTTCATTGCCAGTTGCTAGATGGCGATTAAGCTATTGTATGCTTGAAATGGATGCAAAACACCTTTTGTTTACATATGAAGAGACTAATCAATTTTATGAAAAACAAAAGATACAACTGAGTAATACCGAACTGCAGAATGTGTTTGCTGTTACAGAGGGCTGGGCAACGGGTTTACAATTAACAAGCTTATCAACTGTTAAAAATGCTACTGGTGAGTGGCAAGTTGAGCAATTACGAAGGAATGATTCGAACATTGCACAATTTCTTATGAATGAGGTTCTATCTAAGCTTGCTCCACCTATACAAAATTTTCTTCTTTACACTTCTCTTTTGGAGCATTTAACTCCTGATATATGTAATCTCTTAACGAACCGTACAGATTCTCAACAAGTATTATTAGAGCTTGAAAAGCAAGGGTTTTTCATTAGTAGAATCGGTACGAAAGAGCAGATTTTTAAATATCATAATTTGTTAAAAATGACATTGCGCAAAGAATTAGACAGAAAATGCCCTCAGAATGTCATTGTAGATTTATATGAGAAAGCTACCAATGCTTTATATATAAATGGGAATTTTATATGCGCAATTGAACTGGCATTAAACGGTGAATTATATGCTAGGGCAGAACAATGGATTTACGAGCATATCGTAGCGGTTCTTTCTTGCGGTCACTCTACTTCATATGTAACTTGGATTCGAAAATTATTAAAGAGTGGGTATGACGTGCATCCGGAAATAATGGTTATGTATGCCTATACATTAGCCGCTTTACATGACTTGGAAGATGCATATCGTGTTATTGAGGAGCTAGAACAAAAGCACAGGACTAATCAATGGATGGACCGAGCTGAATATACTTCTGCTGTCGATGACTTCTTAGGTGTGAAAGCATATATTCTCGTTATGTTAAAAGGCGATTTGGCACAGGGAGGAGAATTTATTCGGCAAAGACTGGAAAGGAAGCCGAAAAAATCGAAATGGGATGCTATTTTTACACAGTATAATCAAAAAGAGCATGCCTTATTTCGAACAAATATAGGCTACAAAGGTAAACTCCTTTCAGATGAAAAGGCAATGTCCTTTTTTGTTAAGTTTCGATCGGGTGAATTTAAAGAATTAAGCATGACTGGCTATAGTTATGGCATGCGTGCAGAAAAACTATATGAATGGAATCGCTTCGATGAGCTCTCAACGGAATTAGAGGAGGCATTACGGTCAGGTCATCAATTCCGAGACTCGGGATTATTAGTACCTATGTACATTTTAAAAAGCAAAATTGCTGCTTTAGACAATCAATATATAGTAGCTCAGGCTGTTTTAGATCATGCGATAGAAACTATCAGTGAACGGTATTGGATCAATACATTAAGAGTGATGAAAGCACTTTTGTTTTCACGAGAAAATGATAGTATCCAAGCAGAGCAAGAGCTAGCAAAAATCAAGGAGAAGTCCAATGCAGATTCTACACATGTGAATTTGCCATTTTACTTGCTTGTAAAAGCACGCGTTTATCTTGTAAAGGGGCACTATCAGGAAGCCAAGCAACTTATAATACAGGTGCAATTACAGTCTGAACAAGAAGGACAGCTATCGACTAATATTGAAGCAGCTATTTTACGAGCAATATGCTTGGTAGAATTAGGCAATAAGGACGAGGCATTATCTGTGTTGCATCATGCATTGAAATTAGCTGAGCCGTATGAATATGTGAGAACTTTTATTGATGAAATCAAGATACGTCCTTTATTAAGAAACTATGTAGAGGTTCGTCATGAGCTCTTTGACAATTGGGATGAGGTTTCCATCAACTATGCCCACCTTTTGCTAGAATGTGCTCAAAAACATGAACAAGTACCAGCATTAGAAGCTCTTTCAGTTCGTGAACAGGAAATATTATCCTTTCTTTCAGCAGGTGCCTCCAATCGAGAAATTGCAGAAAAACTATTTTTGTCTGAAGGTACTGTACGCGTCTATCTTTCAGGAATTTACAGTAAGCTAGGTGTAAAAAACAGGGCACAGGCCTTATTATTTAAACAGACATGATAAATTAATCCGCTATCTTTTTAGGGTAGCGGATTTTTTTCTTGATTAGAAAACTATTAACATTCCTCAATAGTAGTAGCATATTTATATCTTTAAGATGAGGAAGAGTGATTCCATTACACATAGAAAGGAGAGTCTATATGAGAACAAAAAGAATTAAATATGGGATACTTTTCACGCTATTCTTCATCTTGATGATGCTAAAAATGCCATTTACTTTTGCTAATGAGGGGGAATACGATTTTGATGATAATCCTGATGGATCAGTAACGATAAAGGCGTATACAGGTGCTGGTGGAACTGTCGTAATTCCTAATCAATTGAATGGTAAAGTGGTAACAGGGATAGATTCTTGGGTGTTTAATAATAAGAAACTGACCAGTGTAACAATACCAGAAACTATAACAACTATTGGAGCTTACGCTTTTTATCAAAATCAACTAACAAATGTGGTACTCCCGAGTAGTATAACAAGTATCAGTGATGGAGCATTCTCTTTAAATCAACTTACAATTGTGACGCTACCGAATAATCTAATAAGTATAGGCGCTTATGCATTTTCTGGAAATGTGCTAAAAAGCATAAATATACCTAATAGTGTTATCTATATAGGAAATCATGCATTTTCAAATAATGATATTGTGAGTGTGAATTTTCCCGACGGTATGGAAATAATAGGGGACAGTGCATTTGCGGGGAATGATATTGAAAATATAGATATACCAGCAAGTGTCAAAAGCATTGGAGGGAACGCGTTTTCTCATAATTATATAAAAGATGTAAGAATACATTCAAAGGATGTAGAAATAGGTCATGATGCTTTTATCGGCCATGACCCTAACGCTATTATTCATGCCCCAAATCCTTCAACTTCAAAAGATTATGCAGAGAAGTCGAATATAAAATTCCAAGTGCTCAAATTTACTGTATTGTTTGAAACAAATGGTGGAACAAGTGTAGAGTCGCAATATATTGAATTAGATAAAAAAGTGTCTGAGCCAAATAGTTCCATAAAACCAGGTTACGAGCTTGATGGATGGTACAAGGATTCATCATTTACTGAACCTTGGAAATTTAATAATGATGTGATTACGGCCAATACCACGCTGTATGCAAAATGGACAAATAAATCTGACGTTGAAGTATTTTTTGAATCGAATGATGGATCAGCAGTAGCTACAAAACAAATTAGATACAACGATAAGGTGACAGAACCAAGCAATCCGACAAAGGCGAACTATATTTTTGAAGGCTGGTATAAGGACTCTAACCTTACAGAGAAATGGGATTTCGCTCAGGAAAGGGTTCAAACTAATATCACTTTATATGCTAAATGGGCGAAAAATGAGCACATGTTGTCCTTTGAATCCAATGGTGGAACAGCGGTCTCCTCGCAGACGATTGCATATAATGAAAAAGCTATCAAACCTCAAAGTCCTATTAGAATAGGTTACATTTTTGAAGGTTGGTATAAAGAACAAACTTTCACAACCCAATGGAATTTTGACACAGATGTAGTAACAGAGGATACAAAGCTTTATGCAAAGTGGAGAGGTAGCTCAACAGGTGGAGGAGGGCATAGTCCAAATCCTACACCTAATCCAACTCCAATCCCTGATGAGCCAATATCAGTACCTGAATATTCAAACCCAACTCCAAAGCACCTTGAACCTGAGAAGCAAAGCCCAACTCCAATAGAACCTATTGAGCCACAGCCGCCAAAGTCAATACCTCAGTCAGAAGAAGACATTATTTTCTCCGATGTTCCTCGGAATCACTGGGCATGGACAATGATCCAGGCAATGGCAAAACGAGGCGTTATAACAGGATATCCAGACGGAACATTTAAACCAAATGCCCCGATTCAACGCCAACACGTTGCTCTAATGCTAATGCGCGCATTGGAACTAGAGCTGAAAAAAGAAGCGGTAGTATTTAATGACATACCTGCAACGCATCCATACGCTGAGGTTATCCAGCGAGTACAACAGGCAGGACTATTTGAAGGGGTTAATGGAAGCTTTAATCCTACAGACAATATGACACGCGCTCAAATGGCAAAAGTACTGGTTTTAGCTTTTAATTTATCTTCAACTGAAAAAGGGACATTTCATGATGTACCAGCAACACATTGGGCGCATGATTATATTGCAATTCTTGCAGCGAACGGTATTGCGCTAGGAGATAATGGTGAATTTAAACCAGAAGATCCTGTGACACGTGCAGAGTTTGCAGCATTTTTATACAGAGCCCTCCCATAATAATTAAAAATCTTATCAGTAGTTTACAAAAAGCTATTGATGAGATTTTTTAATATTATTAACAATCCTCAATAGTATGGAATTACACTCTTTCTTATCATTAGGATCATATCGATAATGAGTTGGCTGAAAAATTACAAAAGGAGAGAGCATTAATGAAAAAGACTATGACCATCGTTATCATCCTATTACTTCTCTTTTTCCAATGGGGACAACTTCCAACCTATTATGCAAACGAGCTAGAAATGGAAGAAGGGGGAAGGGTGGATGATTTCGAAATGAATACAAGGAATGATATTGGTGATAACGAAGATACGAACTTAAGCAATAATTTATCGGTTTTTAATACAAGGGAATTTTATGCAGAACCAAATGACACTGGAATGACCCTTGTTTCATATTTAGGAGCAGGAGGGCATGTTGATATTCCTGCAGTCATTGAAGGGAAACCTGTTACAGCAATAGGAGAATACGCATTCTATAATAAGAAAGTAACAAGCGTAACCATTCCTGACAGTGTGACCAAAATAGGGGATGGAGCATTTCATATGAATCAACTAACTACAGTGGCTATTCCAAATAGTGTGACAAGTATAGGTAAGCTCGCATTTTATCTAAACCAGTTAACGACTGTGGCTATTCCAAATAGTGTGAAAAACATAGGGGAAGAGGCATTTGCTATTAATCAGCTAACAACTGTGACCCTTCCAAATGGGATAACAAGTATAGAAAAGGCTGTATTTAGAAATAACCAATTTGAAAGTGTAACAATTCCAAATAGCGTGACAAGTATAGGGAACTATGCATTTTATCAAAATCCACTAAAAAATATTATTCTTTCAGATGGCTTGACCAGTATAGGAGATTATGCATTTTATGAAAATCAGCTCGCAAACGTTGAAATACCAGATGATGTAATTTATATAGGTCAAATGGCGTTTTATATGAATAGACTAACAACTATAGCTATTCCTAGCGGTTTGACAAATATCTCAACTGGGGCATTTCAAAATAATAGACTAACATATCTTCATATACCCGATAATATTACTAGTATAGGGAATTGGGCCTTTTTGGGCAACTACCTAAAAAATGTGTATATATCTAATCGTGTGACCGATATTGGGGATTGGGCATTTGCTAAAAACCAATTAATCAATTTAGATATTCCTGAAACTGTTACACATATAGGGGATTGGGCATTTGAATCTAATCAGCTACAGTGGGTTCGTTTTAATAGTCCCTTAATGTTAGAAACCAATACATTTATTAATCAAGGCAGCACTTTTGATGGTTGGTATAAAGATTTATCATGGGTAACGCAGTGGGATGGAAATGTAACACAGCCAATAAGAATTTATGGAAAGGGAAATGTGGTACAGTATACACTTACTTTTGAAACAAATAACGGTACGAATATTGATGAACAGAAGATAGTGGCTGGAGAAAAAGCAGTAGTACCAGTAACGCCAGTAAAAACAGGTTATCTATTTGCGGGCTGGTATAAAGATGAAGAATTCAATACACCATGGGGATTTACTACAAATGTTATAACAGAGAATACAACCTTATATGCAAAATGGTCAAAGAGAATATACGATGTTCAATATCATACAGATCGTGAATCATTCCTTACTCACGCGCAATATGAAGATAAGCTGAAAGAACCAGTAACCCCGACTAGAGTAGGCTATACATTTGTGGGGTGGTATAAGGAAAGAGAATTCAAAACACCATGGAATTTTGCAACAGATGTGGTGACAGAGGATATAATCCTGTATGCGAAATGGACGGCAAATGAATATACCGTCAACTTTCATACAAATGGAGGAACAGCTATTTCTCCTGTTACAGTAATGTATGATAAGCTGCTGAATGAACCAGTAAAACAAACGAAAGCAGGACATATATTTGCAGGTTGGTATAAGGACGAGGAATTCAAAACACCATGGAATTTTGCGACAGATAGGGTAACAGAGGATGTAACTTTGTATGCAAAGTGGGAATTAGCACAAACGAAATATACGCTGGACTTTAACACAAGTGGCGGAAGTACAGTTCCATCCCAACGAATTATCGGCTATACAACAGCTACAAAACCAGCAAACCCAACAAAATCAGGTTATATGTTTGCAGGCTGGTATAAGGATGTTAATTTCACAGAACCATGGGATTTTAACACAGATGTATTGACGGCCAATATCACTTTGTACGCTAAATGGCTAGAAAACGGTTCATCGGGCGATGGGGGAACTACAAATCCGATTCCAACACCAATACCAGAAAATCTACAACCGAACCCAGAGTCATCTCAGCGTGAGAAACCAGATCGTGTCCCAGTAGAACCAGTTGAGCCACAACCACCAAAGTCAACACCTAAACCAGAAGAAGACATTATTTTTTCAGATGTTTTTCGGGATCACTGGGCGTGGACGATGATACAGGCAATGGCGAAACGAAGCATTATTACGGGCTATCAAGATGGAACATTTAAGCCTAATGCCCCGATTCAGCGCCAGCACGTTGCCCTAATGCTAGCACGTGCGTTGGAGTTAGAGCAGAAAAAGGAAGAGGTAGCATTCAACGATATTCCTAAAAGTCATCTATACTTTGAAATAATCACGCAAGTGCAACAGGCAGGACTTTTCGATGGAATCGATGGAAACTTCCTACCAAGGGAGAATATGACTCGTGCTCAAATGGCAAAAGTGTTAGTTTTAGCTTTTAATTTAACTTCAACCGAAAAAGAGACATTTCATGATGTGCCAGAAACCCATTGGGCATACGATTATATTGCTATTCTTGCAGCGAAAGGTATTGTGTTAGGTAATCAAGGTAACTTTAGACCCAATGATCCTGTAACACGAGCGGAATTCGCAGCATTAATATATAGAGCCTTACACCAATAACTAAAAATCTCACCAAAAGCTATCTCAAAAGCATTTGGTGAGATTTTTTAGTTCAAATTATTAACATTACTCAATGGTACAGAAATAACGAAATTATTATGATAATACAAAAAAGGAAGTGGTTCTATTGAAGATCGTTCGTTTCGCGTTTTTCGCGGTATTTCTATGCTTTGCTATGATGTCCATCAAACTTTCAATTAAAGCAGATGAAAGGAATTTTGATTGGCGAAATAACTCCGATGGTACTATTACCATTATTCGGTACAATGGTGTATATATGGAGTTCTCATTTCCAGATGAATTGAACGGTAAAAAGGTAGCGAAAGTAAGCTCGGGTGTTTTTGGAAAAAGGGAATTTTCTAATGTTTTGCCAATAGTTTATTAGCCCTGTGAATTGTTAGTAGATATGAATTTACCTGATACATTATTCAATTCCCGCGGATGCTTGGCTTTTACCCGCAAAACTACAAAAAGCTCCTTAAAAGTATTATTCTACTTTTAAGGTAGCTACACTTCTCAAGCCGAAACCCTCTTGTACTATTATTAAGGTGTTGAGTACCATAACGCAAATAATCACAATTATGTCTGTAAAAGTCTATGTTTTTCACTCGCCACAATGAAAAATATTCTTCTTTACTTTTTTTATTTACAGGCGTAATATGACATCATTATAAAAGTTTCAAATTTCTAAATCGCTGAAGCAACTGACGCGGGGGACCCAATTTTTACGGATTACTTTAGTAATCCTTGGGGTGAATCTCTTCAATATGAAGGGTAGGGCTACTCAGGCCCGAATCCGACAGCTAACCTCGTAAGCGTTAAGAGCAGAAAAGTTGGAGCTTGGCAGACGAATGAACGTCTACAAGTCTTATTTAGTGATGACTTGTGGACTTTTTTTATCTTCATTCGGCAATATTCGAATAAAATAAAGCCCCAGTGAATAATACAAAGACCGATTATGCTTAGGTGTAATCGATTTAGAAATGCGAAACACATTCTATGAAACTAGAAGGTGTTTAATATGAAATCCTCATTAAAACGCTACGTTATCGGTAAACCATTAAAATCCGATGCGTTAGGGGAACAAAAGCTTAGTAAAACAAAGGCACTAGCCATACTATCGTCTGATGCTTTGTCATCAGTGGCGTATGGACCAGAACAAATATTAATTGTGCTTATGACAGTAAGTACGGTAGCATTTTGGTATTCTTTACCGATTGCTGCTGGGGTAGTTGTACTACTGACAGCACTTATTTTTTCGTATCGTCAGGTTATTTTTGCGTATCCATATGGTGGTGGAGCATACGTAGTTTCTCGGGAAAATTTAGGTGTCAATGTGGGTCTCGTCGCTGGTGGATCATTGCTTGTGGATTACATTTTGACAGTTGCAGTTAGTGTTTCGGCTGGGACGGATGCTATTACTTCCGCATTTCCAAGCCTGCATCCTTATAATGTGATCATCGCTGTAGTTTTTGTGATTTGCTTAACGATTTTAAACCTACGTGGTGTAACAGAATCTGCATCCATTTTAGCGTATCCAGTATATCTGTTTGTTGTGGTTCTACTGTTGTTAATTGGAATAGGGGTTTATAACGTAGTAACAGGGCAAGTTCCTGCAGAGTTGCATCCAAAGATTGGCACACCAGTTGCAGGAATTAGTTTATTTATATTATTAAAAGCATTTGCATCAGGAAGCTCAGCTTTGACTGGTGTTGAAGCTATTTCAAATGCAATTCCGAATTTTAGAGATCCTGCACCGAAGAATGCCTCTAAAACTTTACTAGCAATGGGCGGTATTTTAGCAGTACTTTTCATCGGTATTGTGAGTTTAGCTTACTTTTATGGTGTTTCACCGAATGCAAAAGAAACAGTGGTTTCTCAGATTGCAGAAGCAAGTGTAGGTCGCAATATCTTTTACTATATCGTGCAGGGAGCAACAGCAATGATTTTAGTCCTTGCTGCGAATACTGGTTATTCCGCCTTCCCTTTACTAGCTGTCAACCTATCGAAGGATGGTTTTATTCCTAGAATATTCCAAATTCGTGGAGATCGCCTTGGTTATTCAAATGGCATTATGATGCTTGGATTAGCCGCTATTGTTTTAATCATTTTATTTGATGGAACAACAGAGCATTTGATTCCACTTTATGCAGTTGGTGTTTTTATTCCGTTTACTTTAGCGCAGGTTGGAATGATGCGAAAATGGTGGCGTGAAAAGCCGAAAGGTTGGGCTGCTAAGTTTACAATCAATTCGATTGGAGCGGTTATTTCCTTTATTGTAGCCATGATGTTTTTTGTGACGAAATTACCTCAGGTATGGCCAGTATTCATATTCTTACCAATGATTATTTGGACGTTTCATCGCATCAAGAAGCATTATCAGTCTGTTGGTGAACAGTTAAGAGTAGTTGACGGGGAGCTGCCGATTATTGAGGGAAATGTTTTCATTGTTCCTGTCGCTGGTATTACGAAAGTAGTCGAAAACACATTGCAATATGCGCAGTCATTAAATGTTGATAAGATTATTGCCTTTTATGTGGCCTTCGATCAAGAAAATGAAAAAGTGTTTGAAGAGAAATGGAAAGCTTGGCAGCCAAATATACGACTTGTAACATACTATTCGCCTTATCGAAGTATTACACAGCCTTTGATGAAATTTATTGATAAGGTTGAACATCAATGTACAAAAACAGGGCATCAAGTAACAGTTGTCATTCCACAATTTTTACCTAAAAAAGGGTGGCACCATATGTTGCACAATCAATCGAGTCTATTAATTCGCACGTCACTGTTATTTCACAGAAATGTCGTCATAACGACAGTACCTTTCCATTTATCAAAATAATGACTAGCAAGCTCGAAAATTGTCTGATATAATCAGTACGTTGATTGTAAAACACGAACGTTTGCAATTGAAAATTAGCATAATACCAGTAAATTCCGAAAAATCAAACTTTATTCAGCGAGACTTATAGGCACATACCGAATGAAGTGATTACGCAAAGGCGTGATTGATAGAAGGAAGTTCTAACAGCTTCATACTGTTTCACTCATATAATAGCGAGGATATGGCTCGCGAGTTTCTACCGATTTACCGTAAATAAATCGACTATGGGTAGCAATGCTTTAGAGAACCTCAGACAAGGTGATGATGTTTTCTATTCGTTTCGACGTTTTTACGCTGAATGCTTTGCTCCACTCGTAGATGAATGGAATCAAGGTATTCGGCGTTTTTTCATTATTAACTTAGAAAGAAGGAAATAAAGGAAATGAAGTTATTACACGACAAAATTAAGCAAGAGGGTAAAGTTTTATCTTCATCTGTATTAAAAGTAGACTCTTTTTTAAATCATCAAATCGACCCAATGCTTATGAAGGAAATTGGCCATGAGTTTGCAAATCGCTTCTCTGATCAGGTTATTACAAAAATATTAACAATTGAATCTTCAGGTATTGCACCATCAGTTATGTTAGGTCTTGAAATAGGTGCGCCTGTTGTATTTGCCCGTAAACGTAAATCTTTAACACTATCAGATAACCTGTTTTCTTCGAAAGTACATTCTTTCACAAAGAACGAAACAAATGATATTTCAGTTTCACGTAGTTTCTTAAATGAAGATGATAGCGTTCTAATTGTTGACGATTTCTTGGCTAATGGGGAAGCTGTCAAAGGCTTGCTTGATATTGCAGCACAAGCTGGTGCACATGTTGTGGGCGTTGGCATTGTTATTGAAAAAGGCTTCCAAGACGGTGGGAAATTATTACGTGAGCAAGGTATTCGTATAGAATCATTAGCGATTGTAGATTCTCTTGAAGATGGCAAAGTAACATTTGCTACGGAGGCTCGCGCGTAATGAATACCTTTAAATCGACGACGCTAGCTATTCAACATTTACTTGCAATGTATGCAGGTGCTATTTTAGTACCACTAATTATCGGTGGGGCAATCGGCTTTGATTCAGAACAAATGACGTACTTAGTGGCGATTGACATTATGATGTGTGGGATCGCAACACTTTTGCAAGTGTATTCAGGCAAGTTTATCGGAATCGGTTTACCAGTAGTACTAGGCTGTACGTTTACTGCGGTGAGTCCAATTATTGCAATTGGTACAAATCCTGAGCAAGGTATTACAGACATTTATGGTTCTATCATTGCTTCTGGTGTTATCGTTATGATTATTGCTGGCTTCTTCGGTAAGCTAGTAAAATTCTTCCCACCAGTGGTTACAGGCTCCGTCGTGTCGATTATCGGTATTTCTTTATTACCAGTAGCTTTAAACAATATGGCAGGTGGACAAGGGGCAGCGGATTTTGCCTCACGCTCTAATGTCGCTTTAGCTTTCATTACATTAGTTATTATTTTAATCGTTTATCGTTTCTCCACAGGCTTCATCCGTGCAATTTCCATTTTAATTGGACTAGTTGCTGGAACAATCTTAGGAGCAGTTATGGGGAAGGTTGATTTTAGCCCAGTTTCAGATGCTGCTGTATTACACATGGTTCAGCCATTCTATTTTGGGATGCCAACATTCAATGCATCTGCAATCATTACAATGACGCTTGTAGCAATGGTTTCTTTAGTAGAATCTTCTGGTGTTTATTTTGCACTAAGTGATATTTGTAATAAAAAATTAGATTCAAAAGATTTAGCTCGTGGTTATCGTTCAGAAGGTCTTGCTTCTGTTATTGGTGGGATTTTCAACGCCTTCCCATATACAACATTCTCACAAAATGTGGGACTTACACGTATGTCAGGCGTCAAAGACCGTAAAGTCATTTACATCACAGGTGGTTTACTAGTAGCACTTGGCTTCCTACCAAAAATCGCAGCATTAACGACAATCATTCCAACACCAGTACTAGGTGCGGCAATGCTAGCGATGTTCGGTATGGTAATTACGCAAGGTATGGGCATGCTAGTACCTGTTATGAATGAGTCAGCAGAAAACGCGATGATTGCTGCGATTGCAGTGGGTCTTGGCGTTGGAGTATCGGTAGTTCCTGATATTTTCGCATCACTGCCACCAGGCGTAGCGATTTTAACGTCAAACGGTATCGTTTGTGGTTCTGTCACAGCGATTATTCTTAATATTTTATTCAACATGATTGGTCCAAAGCATAAGCAAGACCCTATGCATGGGGAAGTTCAGTAAAATTTATTAAAAAAAATGCTATCTACTTTCTATAGTAGATGGCATTTTTATTTGGTTAAAGTAAGATTTTATAAAGAATTAATAATAAGGAGTAAACATTAATTTAACTGAAGAATATATGCCATCATCCTTAACACTTAACATTATTGATGATGAATCTGTATTCCATAAAGTTGATAAGTAAACATAGTCATCACTATAAAAACTACCTTTTCCAAATTCATGTGTAGCAGCTTTATGCAATAAATCATGAATATAAGTTTTTTCAGACCAGGTGAAGAAAGCCTCTTTTCCATTAAGGAAATCATATACTGCCATTATTAGTTTTTCATCTTCAAAATAATAAACTAATTGAGTTGAATAACCATATTTGCCAACAGAATAATAAAGAGCTTTTACATTACCTGCTACTGCTGATTCTATAAATGTTGCAGTTTCAATTTTTTTTACTTCTGCAGGTGTCATACTCCATTTGGTTCCTCTTAAAGCTTTGTTTGACTTTGAAGGAGTCCTTTTTTCACCTGTATAATTTCTACTATATATATCGATTTCATCAACACTTGCATGATAGAGAATTTCAGAATTAGTAGAATCGCTTACGAAACGTAATGGAATGAAAGTTCTACCATTAATCACTTTAGGCGCAACTTCCAAGGTTACTTTATTTCCATTTACATAGGCAATTTTACTACCTAAAGTAAGCTGGATTTTTACATTTGCATTTTTACCTACTATTGTTTTAGAAGCGCTATACCACTCTATATCCAATCCTAAAGCTTTAAAAATGGGTTTAAACTCTACTAAAGTTCTACCATTCTCGTTTATTGGATTAGAAGCGAAATTAATTTTCTGTGCATTCACATATGTAGTAATCGTTGCAGCTTTGGCATCATTTGAAAAGAAAATTACACTTAGGAATAATAAAGAGGTAAAAATAATTTTAAAACTTGGACGTTTGATATTTTTTTCCATAAACATTTCCCCTTTGATATGAATAGTACCATTATAACATGGTAATTTAACAGTTAATTGTAATCATATATATAAAATGGGTAATAGGGGTAATTGTGCGATCTGTTTGGGGGACAATTATCGTAGAAATAAAAGTGATGGATAGAACGTATTAAATAAATTGATCTATAGAGAAATTTAGCGACCAAGCTCGAAAAAAAATATAAATACCATGACACTGAGAGACGTGAACAATAACATGTTCAAATCAATTTTTTCATACTATAAAAACATGCTAAGTCTCGGAGGGGGGTTTTATGTATTTTATTACGAAAGGCTTGGTCATTCTTATAGGAAGTACCGCCGTTTCATTAGGAATTAATTTATTCTTAACGCCCTATCAGATTTTAGATGGGGGAGTTGTAGGAATAGCGCTCATCTTACATTATTTGTATAAGCTTAAAATCGGTTTAATGATTATTATTATAAGTATCCCAATTTTTATTGTTTCTTGGTATAAATACAAAGCGTATTTTTATAACAGTATACATGGATTAATTGTGTCCTCTCTTAGTATAGATTTGCTTAAGCCCGTTAGGAATCTTATTCAAGTAGACGCCATTTATAGCGCCATATTTGGAGGGATATTTATGGGTTTTGGCGTTGGCTTGATGCTTAGATTTCAGACAAGCACTGGTGGTACAGATCTGATTGCCCAGTTTTTATGTGAAAAAACGGGGATAAATGTAGGGATACTTATTTTCTTTATTGACTCTATTGTCATCGTGGTAGGGGGGCTGCTGTTATCCTCTAGTACATTACTGCTTTCAATCATTACAGTTTTGGTAGTTGGAATTACTACAAGTATTATGACTAGTCATGTATAACAAAAAAATAGCTTCAGTATAACTGAAACTATTTTTATCGTGGGCTGTTCATCATCCTTTTTTTAGGATGGGCAGGCTTTATTTCTGCAATAAATATAGCAAGTAAAATCAGTACTGCTCCAATAACCATTCGACTCGTTAGTACCTCATGCAAAAATATAACGGATAGTACCATACCAAAAAAGGATTCTGTTGATAGGATAATCGCTGCCTTTGTGGCGGACGTATATTGGTTTGCAACATTTTGAAAAAGGTAGGCAAGAGTAGTTGAAAAAATGGCTAAATAAACAATAGAGTAGATTGCTTCTTTTTCTAGAGCAGTAGGGATATCACCTTGACCGACTACGACTAAGATACCTAAAACAGATGCCGTAATAAATTGGATAATTGTAAGGGCAATGGCATCTTCCTTTTGGACAAAAAGATTTGTACAAAAAATATCAAAGGCAAAGGCGACGGCACAGGCTAAGGAAAGGGCATCTCCTACGTTCATTGTTAAGGACCCCTGTAATGATAAAAAGCCGATTCCGACAAGAGCCATCATCGAACCGATAATCTCATAGCCATCTATCCGACGTTTGTAAACCGCATACGCGATTAATGGAACAACAATAACATTTACAGCGGTTAAAAATGCATTTTTTGATGGTGTCGTATATTGTAAGCCTACTGTCTGTAGAGCAAATGCAATATACAAAATAGTTCCTAACAAAATTCCTTTCCAAATAACTGACTTTGAAGCTTTTTTTAATCTATATCCAAATAAAATTGTTAGTATAATGGCAGCTAATAAAAATCTACCTGCCATAACTTGATAAGCTGACAAATATTCTAATGCGATAGCCGTTATTACAAATCCACTACCCCAAACGATTGCAGTAACTAATAGCATGCCATCAGCTATGTATTGTTTCATCTTTCTTCCTCCTAACTTTTATAGAATAGCATGAGTTGGAAGAAATTAATTTGATTTCAATTCTAAATATTCAGGCGTTTTTTTGTACTTATTCCAAAGCCATCGGTCAATCATTGATTTTGCTATGTAATAAGTACAATTTAACGGCTGCAGCTAGATGTTCATAAAAAACATAATCATTTTCTAAAGGTGCTACGAGTTGCCTTATTTTTGATATACGATAGCGGATTGTGTTTGGATGGCAGAAATGAGCTACAGCTACTTCCTTAATATTTCCTTGTTTTAAAACATAGGTCATGGCTGTTTTCATTAAATCTAGATCAACCTTTTCTTCAAGTAAGGGGCCAAGATAGTTATTTACATAATCCATAGCAAATTTTGCGTCCTTACGATGCAATTCAATTAACAAACGATCTGATGCAAGGTTTTCATAATGACAGATTGAAGTCGCATTAATTTCAGCCATGATACATGCATAGAAGGCTTCTCGAACGGCTAAAGGTAGGCTTGAGTGCATTTCGTGACTACGACTATAGCCAAAGATCAATGAATCCGTAGAGATTGCATACATGGTTAACCATTCATTTAGAAGCCTCTCAAATTGAAACTGCTGTGACGAATGCGTCATTAAGATAAAGAGGCTCTTTTTATAGGGACAAATCATACCCGATTTCAATAGAGGTTCCAATTGAAAAAGAGATTGTATCAATTGGCTATTTGGATAATCCTGCGTTTGAATATTAGCAACAAATACATATTTTTCAAAGGGCTTGTTGATTTGCAGTAGAATAGACTTTATCTGCGGACCTGTGACATCTTCCTCCATTAGACGTCGCATAATTGTTTCTAAGAAGAATGAATAATCCTGTGTTTTGGCATAAGCCATTGTTTCAAGAATGATTTTTTCAAAAAATTCATCTCCCCCAAATCGCAATATCGGGAAATTTTGTTCATCTGCATACATAAGAATTTCCTCGGGTAATTCCTTATAGATAACAGGTTTAAAAGCTAAAGCACTAGCCTCTAGCTCGATAAGACTTTTCACAGCATTCAATAAATACTCTGGCTTTTGCTTTGCGAATAATAAACTGCTTAGAACAACACTATTTGGTGAGAAAATCGTTTCTCGAACAGTTTGAATATCGGGAGAAAATTCAAAGTCTAGAATTTCAACATTTTGAACAGGTTTATGTAAACCATTACGACCAGCAACGACTGTAAAATCCTTTGTAATAGGTAATTGTAAAAAGTTCTCTACATTCATTAGGATAACTAGCAACCTTTCCTGTAATTAAGCTTCTTTTAGTTATTATAAAAGTACTTGTTAGTAAAATACTATTAGTATACGAAATAATTTAAAATATTGGAAAGATTATTTTAATTGAGTAGTACTGATAATTAAAAGGTTAATCTAGTGCTAGAGATACCTCTTTTTACATGCCATTCACAGTACATTTACAATAAAACGTACAATAGACCATAATAACCAATGTTAGAGGTGCAAAAATGAAGTCTGTTGATTAAAATGAACGCGATTTATTTCTTTTGATTAAGTCCTAATTGCTTTGATACTATTAATCTCAATAAAACATACTTGAATTATAGGGATTATAGGTATATAATTCGATGTACATTATTATTAAACATCTTAGGGGGCTTTCGATTGTCTACATTTCAAATCACTCTTAACGTAGCCATTTTACTTGTGTTCGTTGGAATTTTATATTTTATGAACAAAAAACACGTGAAGTTTTCAAATCGTGTTTTTACTGGTCTAGGCTTAGGTATTGTACTTGGTCTTGGGCTTCATTTAATCTATGGTATTGATTCGGAGGTTTTAGCTAAAACAACGGCTTGGTACAATATTATTGGTACTGGTTATGTTAAATTGTTACAAATGGTTGCAATGCCATTAGTGTTCATTTCTATCCTAATAGCTTTCACGAAAATGAAGGTTGGCAAGAATTTTGGGAAAATGGCTGCTCTTATTTTAGCGATTTTAATCGGTACTACTGCTGTATCCGCAGGAGTTGGTATTCTTTCTGCAACAGTATTTGATTTAGATGCCTCACATATCATGAAAGGTGATGCGGAAACTGAGCGTGGAGCATATTTAGAGGAAAAAACTTCTGGTATGACTGCACCGGATTTACCAACGCAAATTGTTGAGTTATTTCCAGCAAACCCATTCCTAGATTTAACAGGTGCTCGTTCTACATCAACAATTGCGGTAGTTATTTTTTCAGCGTTCTTAGGCTTTGCTTATTTACGTTTAGTACGTAAAGATGAAGCAACAGCAGCTACAATTAAAAAAGGCTTAGATGCTATTTATGCCCTTGTTATGGGTGTTGTAACAATTGTTTTACGTTTAACACCATACGGAATTTTAGCTATTATGGCACGTACAGTGGCAACATCTGATTTTGGAGCAATCTATAATTTAGGAAAGTTTGTTATTGCCTCTTATGCAGCGTTGTTTGTTGTGCTATTAGTACACTTATTAATACTTTCATTAAATGGTTTAAACCCAATCACGTATTTGAAAAAGTCTGCAGAAACTTTATTGTTTGCCTTTACATCACGTTCAAGTGCAGGTACATTACCGATGAATATTAAAACACAAACAGGTCGTCTAGGTGTACCAGAGGGTATTGCGAACTTCTCAGGTTCATTTGGTTTATCAATTGGTCAAAATGGCTGTGCTGGTGTTTATCCTGCTATGCTAGCGATTATGATTGCGCCTACAGTTGGCATCAATCCACTTGATCCGGTGTTCATTATTACAGTTATTGCAGTTGTTGCTGTTAGCTCATTTGGAGTAGCTGGTGTTGGTGGTGGTGCGACATTCGCAGCAATTCTTGTATTATCTGCACTTAATTTACCAATTGCACTAGCTGGTGTATTAATCTCTGTTGAACCATTAATTGATATGGGTCGTACTGCTCTTAATGTAAGTGGTTCGATGACTGCAGGTGTGACAACAGCTCGTATAACAAAAGAGTTGGACACTGACATGTACAATAATAAAGAATTAGGTGCTCAAGTAGCGGACCTATAGAAATAAGGTGTTACTCTCGTTTGAGGGTAGCTCCTTTTTTACAGATAAAAAAGAGGGCTGCCATGTAAGTGGCAATCCTCATCAATTGATACCTTTAAATTATTTTTACATAAAAGTCTTCGCCGTTAATTAGCTCATTAATTTCAATATCAAAATTGGTTTTGTAGTAATTATAGATATTGCGTGCTAAGCCGGAGTGTCCATTTAAATATGTTCCCTTTTTAATCTCTTTACGAGGATTATGGAAATCAAAATATAAGCGTGAATCATGGCACATTGTATCCAAAATAGCTTTAAACTCTTGTTCTTCAATATGAATACCGCGTGTATATTTGCACTCTCTGCGGTACGTATCGTGGGATACATTCACTGGCGAAGGCTCAAGAAACATTTCGATTTTTCTATTCAAATGTCAACAGCTCCCTTTAGGATATTAGCAACAAAGGATAGTAAATCTAAGAGGCGAGTTCTTGTTCTACACAAAGATAAAGTACTTTTAACAGTATAGCCATATTTATTCTAGTATATAATTGTCTGAAAATTATATCAATATTTTTCTACCAATCTTGTTGTTGCATTTCTTCTGCTATTACTTGTAAATCATATGCGGTAATCATTAACAGTGTATAGTTGTGTGTTTCCATATTTTTTTCTGCTAGACGCTTCATATACTTCGGGGAGCCTTCATTTTCGTCGTCATAAACTAGCAGTAGACCATCAGTATTTTGAATAATAAATTTATCCTTCTCGATAAATTGCCATGGGGCCTCATATGGCTTTTTCGTAACGCTCGTCACAAAGTCTGCTTGAGCTACTAATGATTGATATTTTTCCTTTTTGTGTTCCTGCCAATTTTTCTCCTGCTCTAAAAAGGGAGTGATGACAGCATATTTTAAATCGGGATATTCTTTTTTTAATAAGAGAACAACCTCAGCACCCCATGATTCTACCCCTTGCTGACCACTAATAATCACCCATTCTAATCCTTCATCTATGAGTATACGAAGACGATCTTCGAGTGCTTTTTTTATGATGCCAATGCCAGGATGCTTGTCATTGAAAATTCCTAGTTCGTGCGGTTTATAGCCTGTAATAATGATTCGCTGTAGCAACAAAACGCCCCCTAAGCTGTATTATTTAGTATCAGTATACAGTAGGGGGCAAGTGAAAACTAATTTCGATGTATTGTATAGCTATTCTCGAATAAAGTAGCTTTCGCCGAATTTTGAGGTGGAGGTGGGAGTCTTATACCCTAACGCATGAAAATTACTTCTGGTTAAAGCGGATTAAAATGCAAATAGTGTTAAGACTATAGCTACGGCAGCACAAATGCCTAAAAACCACCATGAGTCTGTAAAGTCCTCTTTGGAGTCACTATTCATGTGTTGTACGTCCTTTCTCCTTGATTTGGCCATTCAATGACCAATTTGTCCATATTCGCAGTACAGTTTCAAATGGCCCGCGTTTGAATTTTTTTAAATAGGCAATACTTAAAACACATTGCAAGCTATAAACACCGATTCCAAATAAAATACCACCAAACACTCCTAGTTTGCCGTACAAGCCAAGACCGTACCCATAAAATACTGTTGTACAAATAATAGTTTGCATTAAATAATTGGTTAACGATAGTTTACCGACACTTTCAAAGGCAGGCGATAGCAGTTTTGCAGGGCCAGTTTTAAATAGTAAAGCTGCCAAGCAGACATAGCCGATTGCTAATAGCTGTGAGCCTCCCATCATCAAGATGTTCGAAAAATTACTTTCTATAAAACTTATACTTTTACAAGCTAGCCCAACTGGAACTAGTATTGAACCAATCCAATACCATTTCTTTTCGTGCTCCATATTGACAAATGCTTGCTTTTTAGCGAATCCCATGCCAAGGAGGAACAATGGAGCATAGAAGATTGGTGCAATAATAAGCATGATGAATAGGATAAAAGGGTCATCCATTCCTGGAGGTAATGAATCTGAACGGAAATTATAAATATCTAAGTAGCTTCCGTTCACATAAATATCGTTGGCTTTGTCGATATAAGTATCCATTTCTTTTTGTGCTTTTTTTGACTCACCTGTAGGACCAAAAGTTAATGCTGTCGTAAGTAAAAATAAAATGCCTGCCCATATAAAGAGGGTTTTTGGTTTACGATTAATAAAGGGGATTAAAAATAAAGTCATGCAGCCGTACGAAACTAAAATATCGCCATCCCATAAAAATTTTGCATGGAGCCACCCGATTGCGATAAGCCCTGTTGCACGACGTAAAATGGACCATCGACTCTTATTCTTTCTTTTACGTATAGACTCAATAAGTTTAATGAGGGAGAAGCCAAATAAAATAGTGAAAATTGGCATGAAGGATCCTTCAATAAAAACTTTTACAAAATACAAAGCCCCATTATCAAGGGAAGTTAGATTTTCTAGTTCATCTTTGCCATACATCCCGAATTGGAAAATCAGTAAATTCGCCATTAAGATGCCAAATAGACTAAACCCACGCATTGTATCTATGAAGGTAACTCGATTTGTTGTCATTGCGTTTTATCTCCTTAATTGGTTATCTTATACATAGCATAGTTAGCAAAGCTTATGGTGGAATAATGACTACCTTAAAGTAATCTTAAAAGTAGGTGATAGAATGCAAGAAGCAGCCATTTTAGTGTTAGAGGATGAACGTGCAATTGCGGATATGATTGAAATCATTTTAAGAAAAGAGGGATTTTTAAACATTACACTCTGTGACACTGTTCAAAAAGCAAAAAACAAAATTGAAACGAAGACCTATGATTTTTATCTATTGGATATTATGCTCCCGGACGGCAGTGGACTTGAGATGGCGAATATGATTCGTGAGCAAAGTGATGCACCTGTATTCTTTTTAACAGCAAAAGGTAATGATGCAGATAAGCTTCGTGGTTTTATGAATGGCGCTGACGATTATATTACGAAACCATTTAATCCGTTAGAGCTTGTTGCGAGGGTTAAGGTGCAGCTTGCACGATATATGAAGAAAAAGGATGTGCCAGAAAGTCATGTATTTACGTGTGGTCGATTTACATTTGATATTGATGCAGCAGAGGTAACTGTAGACGGTTTGAAAGAAATTATTAGTGGTCGGTTATTTCATTTACTGAAATATTTATGTGAAAACGCAGGGCAAGTATTATCAAAGGAGCAAATCTATGAGCGTGTATGGGGCGATTGCTTGTTTGATGATAATACGGTGATGGTACATATTCGAAAGCTACGTGAAAAAATAGAAAAAAATCCAGGTAAACCGACGTGCATTATAACCGTGAGAGGTATTGGTTATAAACTTGTTGGAGATGTTCAATCATGAAGCCAGCTGGAAAATTAACACTGCGTTTCGTGTCTTACTTCATCATATTTTATTTACTAATTATTTCAGGCTTTATTATCAGTTTGGGTTTTTTCGCATTCTTTATCAATGGTCATGTTGGTGACAATATACATGTCATGACTTCCTACGAAATAAAAGATGATGCGGTCGTGGAAAAAGGACAATCCGTTAATATTGCTGATTATTTAGTGAAGCGAGCCAAGGAGAATGACGGGCAATTGTATTTGTTTAATCAATCAATGGACATTGTTGATTACACGGGAGATACTTGTGAACTATGCGGAATGGCTGATAGTGAAATAATGGCGCTTAAACGGCCAGGAATGCAAACATGGGAAATCCCTAAATATTATTTGTTATTTCTCCCGACATCACCTGTCCAGCCACTTATTAAGGATGCCTTTCAGAATTGGGAGGACAAAGGGGCTATCTCTTTAGAATTGCTTCAACGTTTACAAGACAAGAATGCCTCTGTTGAAATTTATAATGAGCAATGGGATCGTGTGGAAGTCATTGGAGAACGTTATAAAAAGCTGGATAAGCCGCAGTTGCTAGAAGAGAAGTACGATATTTTTGAGCACGCCGAGCTTAAACAAAGCGCCGCTTTAGAAGATGGCTCGACACTAGTTGTACGCATGCCTAATCCATCATATAAACCATTTGAAGAACCTTTTAATAAGGCGATGGTTTTATTTGTCTCTATCTTCTTTGGTGGACATATCATTTTGTTGATAGGGGTCATCTTTTTATCGATTAGCATTTCTCGTCAATTTGTTCGTCCGCTTGTTTATGTGCTATCTCGTATCGAACGGCTCACACAGTTTGATTACAGTGAAGTAAGTGATAAAAGTATCCATCATCAGAAGACGGGGAAATTGAAGAGGAAATTTAAATTATTTCAGCCTGTTGATGAATCCCTCAATCATTTATCAGAACGTCTTTCTTCAAATGAAAGGCAAATTAAGCTTGCAGAGCAATTGCGTGAGGAGTGGATAACAGGTCTATCACATGATTTAAAGACACCTTTAAGCTCTATTTATGGTTATTCAACAATGCTTGCTTCGGAAGATTACGAATGGACGAAGGAAGAAATGCGCATTTTTGCGAACACAATGCAGGAAAAGGCGACGTATATGGATGCCCTTATACAGGACCTAACATATACGTATCAATTAAAAAATAAAGCGATCCAGCTTGAAAAAGTTTTGTTACCACTCGGCACATGGTTACCGCAATTTGTAGATGAGCAGGTGTCTGTTAAGGTTTATGGAGATGTCATACTCGAAGCAGACGAGCTTCTTTTAAAGCGTATCTTGGATAATTTAATTACGAACGCCAAAAAATATACTCCTACTGGTACCAAGGTAAGTGTAGAAGCGCAAAATATCGGTAAGGAAATTATGTTAACAATTGCTGACCAAGGTCCTGGAATTCCGCAGGAGGAGCTAGACAACCTATTTGAACGATATTATCGAGGTACTAATACTACAGATGATACAACAGGTACAGGTTTAGGGTTGGCTATTACTAAGCAGTTAATTGATTTACACGATGGTACCATCAGTGTCCAATCAGGGGCAGAAGGTACAGTTTTTGTATTGAAATTTAAACGTAAATAGTAGTTTCTTGCTATAGAGTAAAACACTGTTGATTTGGGCAGTACAAGTGATGAATTTTTCACTTTGTACTGCCCTTTTTTTCGTGAAACTGTCAGTCTTGATGTCGTAGTGTAATTTTTTAGGGGATTCCCCCTATATGAACAGTATTCGCTTGCAACTATTATAAAGGTGTAAAAGTTGTATACGAAAGACAGCATGATAAGGAGGATATACACATGAAGACTTCTTTTAAAGTAGTCATCGTTGGAGGAGGAACTGCTGGTATTACAGTAGCTGCACGTTTACTTCGTCAATCTCATTCACTTCTAGGAGAGATTGCCATCATAGATCCTGCAGAAAAGCATTATTATCAACCACTCTGGACATTGGTGGGAGGTGGTGTAGCAAATAAGTGGGACTCTGAACGTGAGATGCTTTCTATTATCCCTAAAGGAGCTACTTGGTTAAAAGAAGCTGTTAGTAGTTTTGATCCCAATCAAAACCAAGTGATAACACAAGATGGTACAAAATATACGTATGATTTTTTAGTAGTTGCTGGTGGTATAGAGATTAACTGGGGTGCTATTAAGGGGCTGAAAGAGGCACTTGGGACTAAAAGTGTATGCAGTAATTATTCTTTCGAGCATGTGGATTATACGTGGGAAACGATCCGCAATTTTAAAGAGGGGACAGCATTATTTACACATCCAAACTCTCCAGTAAAATGTGGTGGTGCTCCACAAAAAATTATGCATTTAGCAGAAGATCATTTTAATAGAGTAAATGTTCGTGACAATATTAACATTATTTTCGGTTCGGCTAATCCTGCAATTTTCGATGTCTTGAAATATCGTGAAGCACTTGAAAAGGTAATAGAGCGGAAAAATATTAATGCTCGATTCCGTCATAATTTGATTGAAATTAAGGCGAATGAAAAAATGGCTGTCTTTGAAAATTTAGATACTGGCACATTGGAAGAAATTAAATACGACATGATTCATGTGACGCCTTATATGTGTTCACCTGAATTTATAAGAACAAGTGCATTAGCAGATGAAAACGGCTGGGTAGATGTCGACAAATTTACTTTGCAACATAAAAAGTATAGCAATGTGTTTGGGATAGGTGACAATGCCAATCTCCCAACATCAAAAACGGGTGCAGCTATACGCAAGCAAGCCCCTGTCGTTGCACAGAATCTTATTGCTTTAATGCGACAACAGTCTATGACGCAAATGTATGATGGCTACTCTTCTTGTCCAATCGTAACAGGCTACAACAAATTGATATTAGCTGAGTTTGATTACAATAAAGAGCCTGCCGAATCTATGCCTTTCAACCAAGCAGTGGAAAGATCCAGTATGTATTTCATGAAAAAGGATTTACTGCCTGTTATGTATTGGGATGGCATGCTGAAAGGCACTATGTAATTACGAATGAGGGGAGGCAACAAGCATGGCTAATGCAACGGTAAGTATGAGCGAAGAATTATTTCAAATAATCGAAACGCTTGAAAAACCAGAAGTTCAACACTCTTTACAGCGATTGTTAGAAAGATTACCAAGTATAGAACAAACTTTAGAATCGGCGGAGATTGTTGTAGATTTTGGAAAATCAGTACTGGCTGATGAAAAGACTGTAGATAGATACGAGCAATTTGTCTCATCTTATGATGTAGGCTCGGAAACGATTACAGCTATTGTGCAGCTAATGGAGAAATTGCCAAAGCTTGTTCAAACCATTCATCAGTTAGAAAACATCATTGATTTTGTTGCAGCAGTACTTCAGGATAAGCAAACGACTGACAATACAATGAATAATTTAAAGGGCTATGTCGATCCATATGTTGAAAAAGGAAAGACAGGTTTGGATTTCTTAAAAATGATACAGCAAAGGGCAGAAGAGAAGCCTCAACAACTCAATGTTTTTTCAATTATAAAATGGTTAAAAGACCCTTCTGTTCAAAAGTCACTTAATTATGTTCAGGCCACATTAGATATTTTAAAAGAAAAAAATAGATGATAAAGGGGAGTTTTACACATGTTATTACGATATTTTTATGATGAAAAATTAGCGCACGCTTCTTATGTTGTGGGATGTCAGGCGAAAGGTGAAATGGTCATTGTTGATCCGATGCGTAATATTGAGCCCTATCTTGCATTAGCAGAAAAAGAGAAGATGCAAATTGTTGGTGCATTAGAAACGCATATCCATGCCGATTTTGTAGCTGGTTCTCGTGAGCTAGCAGACCGTGTTGGAACAACGATGTATATTTCCGATGAAGGGGATGCTGATTGGAAGTATCAAAATCTTGAAGGGATTCCTCATCAATTATTAAAAGATGGTGATGAATTTAGTGTAGGTAATCTTATCTTTAAAGTCATGCATACACCAGGACATACGCCAGAAAGTATCTCCTTCTTATTAACGGATCGTGGCGGTGTAGCAGATAAACCAATGGGTATTTTTACGGGTGACTTTGTCTTTGTAGGAGATATCGGACGCCCTGATTTGTTAGAAAAAGCTGCTGGGATTCAGGGTACATCACTATCTGGTGCAAAAGCAATGTTTAAATCATTAGAACGCTTTAAGGCTTTACCAGATTACATGCAGCTTTGGCCAGCTCATGGAGCAGGTAGTGCTTGTGGTAAAGCATTAGGAGCTGTCCCGTCTTCAACAGTTGGGTATGAGAAGCAATTCAGCTGGGCTATGCAATTTGATGATGAGCAAAAATTTATTGACGCGTTACTAGATGGTCAACCGGAACCTCCTTATTATTTCGCTGTTATGAAACGTGTCAATAAAGTGGGAATAGAACTTCTTAAGAACTTACCGCCAGTAAAGACAGTGTCAAGCTATGAAGAGATTACTCAACTTCTTGCAGATGGGAAGCAAGTAATTGATACACGTCCGGCGGAAGATTTTTCGCAAGGATTTATTGCAGGGACACTAAACATTCCTTACAATAATTCGTTGACAAATTGGGCTGGTTGGCTAGTGAATTATTCAAAACCATTATATTTATTAATTAATCCTTCTCAACTAGATGATATTTTAATAGCGTTACGTTCTATTGGTATCGATAATGTTGTTGGATATGGAGATGTGACGAAAATTTTGGAAGAGGCTACTTCTCTAGGAAGTTATGAAAATATAACTCCTTTTGAAGCGAAGTCATTAATTGAAAATAGAGAAGTTCGTGTACTTGATGTACGCAATCAAACAGAATATGATGCAGGGCATATTGAAAATGCTCAACATATTATGGTTGGTACACTACCGAAACGTTTAGATGAATTGCAAACAGATAAAAAAATTGTTGTACAGTGCCAAGGGGGTGCTCGTTCTGCAATTGCTGTAAGTGTACTGAAAGCAAACGGCATTCACAATGTTGTAAATTTAACGGGTGGCTACATGGCTTGGCAACAAGAGGTATTGAACAAATAAAAAAGCTTTATCTAATAAAGAGGTTGTTCTAAAAGGAAAATAGCATACTAGTAATCCTAGTTTGCTATTTTTCATGTTGTTGAAAAACTATAATGTTAACGAAATTAAAGTGACCTATTAAATAAATTATGGCACTTCAGCAAACTGAGGGGTTGATTTCCGTTCCGCTTAGCGCTTTCTAAAAGGCATCTTTGGATGAAATGAGGAGTGGAATTATTACTTTCGTTTGAAGTTTTGGTAAGGCGTCATGAGCTATTCAGTATAAGCCTATGGAAAGCTGAGCAGATTTAGACAACTTTTTTTCTCGGAAAAAGAGGTTAAAAAATGATTATTGTAAGTATGGGTATATTCTTTCTTATTACTGGTAGAATTATTTATATCCGCCATGTCCCAGTACGTCGATTCCAGGAGTGTTTACCTCAAGAACTAGATGCAGGAATAGCAATAGTGGATGTACGTGATTATAATGACTCTTACAAGTCACCTATACCAAATGCATTAAATTTACCAATTGCCTATTTAATACGCCATATACATGAACTACCAAAAAAACCCCTTCATATTATTGCATCAACACAGCTAGATAAAAATATGAGTGTTCGTATTATTCGAAAAGCAGGGCATGAAGTGAAGAGCTATAGCTTGATAGAAGAGGAAGTATAAGGCAAAGTGTTTATTAGGAAGGTACTAACTTTAAAGTAGTAAAGAGACTTATTTTTTCAGTGCCTTCATTATAAGCAAGGAGTGTGTTTAGATTGGAGAAAGAACATCTGAAAAATAAATATTTACAGCAAATATTTCAATATATTCAAGATGGAATCATCATTATGAATAACAATCGTGAAATTTTAATGATGAATCCCCCGGCGAAGCGGTTAACGGGATGGGAATTAGGAGATCGAGTACCCTTTTGTTCGTTCTGTGAAAATCGCCGAAAATCTCCAGGAGAACATACATGTTATTTAATTGAGCATAATGAGGTTCCTTATTTTTTATCGAAAATGCCGACGTATCATGGATGTAAGATAGATGTGGAAATGAGCACGGCTCCGATGTATACAGACAGTAAAACAAACGAGCAAGCGTTTCTTCTTGTATTGCGCGATCAGACCCTTCAGTTAAAGGAAGAAGAGGCTCGAGTTTCAAAGCTTATTATTAAAAAGCTGATTGAGGCAAAAGAGGAAGAACATAAAAGGCTTGCGCAGGAATTACATGATGGCGTTGGCCAATCATTGTATACAATATCTGTTGCGCTACAAGCGATTGAATCTTATGTCAAAGATAATGAAAAGCTAAATACTTATATTGAAGAGGTACGAAATGAGCTAGAGCAAGTAATGAATGATGTTAAATCATACTCCTATCAGCTTCGCCCTCATAGCATTGACCAGTTAGGGATTTCACCTACATTAGGCACGCTTGTAGATTCAGTACAGAAGGTTCATCCTAGTATTTCAATAGTATTGGAAGCAGATTTTGAAGAACGCTGTCATCCATCTGTAGAAATCAATGTTTATCGAGTCGTACAAGAGGCTTTACACAATATTATTAAATATGCAAATGCTTCTAAGGTCGTCATTCGGCTCGAAAAAAAAGCTACAGATTTAGCGCTATATATAGAAGATAATGGCGTAGGATTTGATCTACAGCACATGAAAAAAGAAGGACTTGGCTTAAAACATATGGAAGAGCGAATAACTTTGTTAGGCGGATCTTTTACTATTACTTCTGCCCACAATAAAGGTACACAAATTAACATTCAAGTACCTAATTGGAAGGATGATTATAGATGATTCGTGTTTTAGTAGTAGATGATCATGTGTTAATCCGTAAAGGAATTGTTCTTTTATTAGAAAATGATAAAGATGTAGAGGTTGTGGGTGAAGTAGGTGATGGAGCAGAGGCGATAACTCAGGCAATATCATTGAACCCAGATGTTATTTTGATGGATGTTTCCATACCGAATGGGCTTGATGGGTTTACAGCTACTCAGGAAATTCTCAAGCAAATGCCTAATGTGAAAATTATTATGCTAACAATGCACAACGAGGTGGCTTATATTCAAAAAGCTATTGCTGTTGAGGCTCATGGTTATATTTTAAAAAATAGTCAAGGTGGAGTGCTCCATGAGGCTATCCATGCTGTTTATAGTGGTCGCAAATATTATAACGTAGGTATTCCACAGGAACAGATGAATAAATTGTTCGAACATAAAGGGCAGGAAGATAAATGCATTTTAACTGTGCGTGAGCAGGAAATAATGAGATTAACAGTTCTAGGCTATACAAATGTGCAAATTGCTGAGAAGCTATATATCAGTAGTAAAACGGTTGAAAATCACAAATCAAATATTATGCAAAAGCTCGATTTAAGTAATAAAGCTGAGCTTATTCAGTATGGACTTGCGAATAACTATATGTAAAAACTTGTTGTTGTTAGAAGCTAGTTCAAATTATATTGGCGACAGAAGAAAAGACTATTGTGTACGACAAGCTAAGATCACTCGGACGATGAGTGGTCTTTTTTTATCTTCATTTAGTAGATGTCCTAACATCTGCCGAATGAAGATAAGGCCTCTGGAAGCATTGTATATCAGCGAGAAAGGTAGTGCTGACGTAGCGACAACACAGAAAACATTCGTTGCTGAAAGAAGTTAAAATAATTTGCAATATTGTCATAGTGAGCAAAGCTAATAGTGGAAAACCCCTATATGTCTGGAAAAGCAGAAGGACTATACTGAGAGCACATAAATTAACAATACAAGGAGATGCAAGAACAATGGATATTACATTTTTAATTGTGATTTTCCTGATTGGATTCGTTGGCTCATTTGTGTCCGGTATGTTGGGTATCGGTGGTTCAATCATTAAATATCCAATGCTACTTTATATACCGCCACTTTTTGGTTTAGCGGCATTTTCAGCACATGAAGTTTCAGGCATCAGTGCGGTACAGGTGTTTTTTGCGTCGATTGCAGGTGTTTGGGCGTATAGAAAAGGTGGTTATCTTAATAAGCCTCTCATTATTTATATGGGAGGAGCAATTTTAGCTGGTAGCTTTGTCGGGAGCTACGGATCACAGTTTTTATCGGAAAACGGTGTGAATGTCGTATACGGGATTTTAGCCTTGATCGCGGCTGTGATGATGTTTATTCCTAAGAAACAAATTGATGATAAGCCGATGAGTGAAGTAACCTTCAACAAGCCGTTAGCTGCAATTTTAGCATTTATTGTTGGGATTGGATCAGGGATCGTTGGTGCTGCGGGTGGTTTCTTGCTGGTTCCGATTATGCTTGTAGTACTCGGTATTCCAACGCGCATGACGATTGCTACTAGTTTAGCCATCACGTTTATCTCTTCAATTGGTGGAACCATTGGTAAGTTAATGACAGGACAAGTCGAGTACTATTCCGCGGGAATTATGATAGTGGCAAGTCTACTGGCAGCTCCTCTTGGGGCAAAAGTAGGTAAGAAAATGAATACGAAGATTTTGCAAAGTATTTTAGCTGTTCTCATTTTAGCGACAGCGATTAAAATTTGGATTGATCTATTATGATGAAAAAACAAAAAGTGGTTGCCTATAAATCACATGAGAAAAAGCTAATTATTATAAGTTTTATAGTAGCCGGGATAATGTTCCTTTCATTAATTGGAAGAATCTTTGGTACCTAGGAGATGAAATTAAATGAATGATTCAGCTGTAATGTGGAGTCGAGCCTTAACAGAGTTAACATTGTCGTTCCATATTGTTTACGCAACAATTGGCGTTGGTATACCTTTAATGATAATGATTGCTCAATGGGTTGGATTAAAAAATAATGACGAACATTATTTACTACTCGCAAGAAGATGGGCAAGAGGGTTCGTGATTACGGTAGCAATTGGTGTTGTGACTGGTACTGCCATCGGATTGCAGCTATCACTACTATGGCCAAACTTTATGGAGTTGGCTGGTCAGGTGATAGCATTACCATTGTTTATGGAAACATTCGCGTTCTTTGTTGAGGCAATTTTCTTAGGGCTTTACTTATATACGTGGGATCGCTTCAAAAATCCAAAGCGACATCTATTATTATTGGTTCCAGTAGCTATAGGTGCTTCTATGTCAGCCGTTTTTATTACAATAGTGAATGCGTTTATGAACGCACCACAGGGCTTTGATATTGTAGATGGAGAGCTTGTGAATATTCAGCCTGTACTTGCTATGTTGAATCCTGCAATGCCAACGAAGGTAGCACATGTATTAGTGACATCTTATATGACCGCAGCATTTTTATTAGCTTCTATTGCAGCTTACCGTATGCTGAGAGGGTCTAAGCATGTGTATCATAAAAAAGCATTACATCTATTATTGAAACTTGGATTAGTGTTTTCGCTAGCGGCACTTATCGTAGGTGACTTTTCGGGTAAGTATTTAGCCGAATATCAACCTGAGAAATTAGCTGCTGCTGAATGGCATTTTGAAACAAAAGAGGATGCTTCGCTTGTGCTATTCGGTGTACTAGATGGAGAAGAAGTAAAATATGCCATTAAAGTACCGTACGCATTGAGTGTATTAGCACATAATAATCCTTTTGCAGAAGTAAAAGGTTTAGATCAATTTCCTGAGGACGAACAGCCGCCGCTTTATATCCATTATTTATTTGACGTCATGGTAGTTATCGGAACCTTATTAATTGTCGTTGCAGCTATTTATGTGTTGGGTAAGTGGAGAAGTTGGAACTTTATTTCTTCAAAAAGTTTTAAGAGAATTATAGTGGCAGGTGGCCCACTATCGCTTATTGCTGTTGAGGCAGGCTGGTGGTTTGCAGAAGTAGGACGTCAGCCTTGGATACTTCGTGGTTATATGAAAACAGCTGATGGAGCCACAACAAGTGATCAAGTCGATACAATGCTTATACTATTTGCAGGACTGTACATTGTATTAGCGATAGGAAGTATCATTACACTTATTCGTATGTTCCGTAACAATCCAATTGAACGTGAAATTGAAGAACATCAACAAGTGGAAGGGTGTGAAGAGCAATGAGCTTAGAGATATTAGGAATTTCAGTACTTTGGTTATTTCTATTCGGCTATGTCATTGTTGCGTCCATAGACTTTGGAGCGGGCTTCTTTAATGCATATAGTGTCTTAATTGGTAAAGACCATATATTAGCAAATGTCATTAAGCGCTATTTATCTCCGGTGTGGGAAATTACAAACGTCTTTCTTGTATTTTTCTTTGTTGGAATAGTAGGTTTCTTTCCTCAAACAGCTTACTATTACGGCACAATTTTGCTAGTGCCGACCAGTATTTCATTAATATTAATTGCAATTAGAGGGAGCTATTATGCATTTGAATCCTACAGTAAAAAGGGTGGACATATCGGTTATACATTGATGTATGGAATAACTGGTTTATTCATACCAGCATCCCTTTCTATTGTATTAACGATATCTGAGGGAGGGTTCGTAGAAATTGTAAATAAAGTGCCGCATTTACAAATTGCTAAACTATTCACAAGTCCGCTAACTTGGTCTATTGTGCTATTAAGTATTGTTGCAGTTTTGTATATTTCAGCTGTTTTCTTAACTTGGTATGGGAAAAGAGCGCAAGATGAACATGCTTCTAATTTAATGAGGAAGTATGCACTCGGTTGGTCGTTGCCGCTCATAATAAGTGTAATAGGGATTATGGTGGAGTTAAAGGGTCATGTGCCTGAGCATTATGAAAATATGTTGAATCTGTGGTGGCTTTTTGCAATATCAGGTGTACTATTTTTTATAACACTAATACTTTTGTTTAAAAAGGAAAAGTATGGGATAGCTGTCTTTTTAATGGTTGCACAATTCGGATTTGCATTTTTCGGCTATGGCATTTCACATTATCCGTATTTACTATATCCGTACTTATCAGTCTATGATAGCTTTACGAACGAAACAATGGCTATTGCATTAGTAGTAGTGTTTATTGGAGGACTAGTTCTACTCATACCTTCACTATATTTAGTAATGAAATGGTTTGTGTTTGATCGCGACTATGCTTGCGGTAAACAAGATCATCATGCATAGGAGGAACCATAATGAATCAATTTATTATTTTGTATGCACCTTTTCTTATAGTAGCTATTAGCATTGTGATTGGCTTTTGGATAGGACCGAAAGATCATCAAATTAAACAATAAATGGATGCATCACTGTAATGTGTTGTTGATTTCCATTCCTCTTTTCCGGCGCGCTCCAGAGTCTTAAAAGCGAAGAGACAGCAACATTAGTGTCTTTGGCGATAGACAGGAGCACAGGAAGCGAGTAGCCTGTAACGGAAATCACCTCATTTGAAGTGCACCAATTTTCTTTGATCATTTTGAATTTCAATAATGTTAAAGAGGTATCAAATATTACGTTTGATACCTCTTTTAATATTATTCATTTACTTTTTCGTGCATCGCTCTGATGGTTGTTCAATTTTTACATAGCGCCATAAACTATTGGCGATATCGCGTGCTTCAGCAGCATGCTCTGTTTCAACGAATGCTTTTCGGAAAGGTGTAAGAAGTGATTCGATGATAAAAAGCTTCGGTTTATCATGTTGTAATTCCTCTAATAAGAATTCTACATACTCTAAGCCTTCAATTGTTTCATTCTTAGATAATCCTTTCTTAAATCCTTTTAATTGCTCAATGACCATTTCTTTACTAACTGTTTTATAGTTCACGACATTTTGAATCGTGTTAATCATTTCCACACTAACAAGGATCTCCTTTGATTCAAGCATAGCAGGTATAATTACACTAATATTGCGTAGAGCTACACGTACAATTGCTTCACGGTTTATATATTTATAGTCAGCAATTAAGACTGCACGTAATGTAAGGTTAATCATACCGAGTGCTTGCACAGCACATTCATAGCTTATTGGACTAATTTCTTCCCCAAAAACTTGTACAAGTCGATTGGCAAGCCATTCTAACTCTTGTAAATGATAGTTTATAATGATTTTTTTTAGTTCTCTATCCCGAGAATGGAAAATTGATTCAAAAATTTGAATTAAATTATGTTCTCGATTGACATACATGAGTACCGCGACTTGCTGTGTTAATACTTCCAAATCTGTAGGGTCTTTACCGTAAATAAGCTCGTGACGACGAATGCTAGCCTCCTCACGCCCTTCATCTAATATGGCGATCAAGCATTCATTTTTAGAAGAAAAGTGATTATAAAATGTGCCCTTTGAAATTTTA
The DNA here is from genome assembly GCF_044761885.1 of Lysinibacillus sp. NPDC097231. Lineage (NCBI taxonomy): Bacteria > Bacillati > Bacillota > Bacilli > Caryophanales > Bacillaceae > Lysinibacillus > Lysinibacillus sp. NPDC097231. The sequence goes on from NZ_JBIWDH010000027.1 coordinate 48,939, forward strand.
GCTGCACTAATGATGTCGTTAATCGATGTATCTACGAATCCTTTTTCGATAAAAAGTTCACGAGCGGCAGTAATGACTTGTCTTTTTCTTTTATTCATAACCTCACCTTTTTTAAAAATATTATACTCTTATTCTATAGTGAAAACGCTTGTATATCAACATTTATAAAATTTTTGATCTTAATTGTTGAAAAAAGTAGACTGCGAGTATAAAATAGGTTTTATCGAAAAAAACAAGAAGGAATTGAGGGATATAAATGAATAGTGAGCAAACAATGAAAAAGCCCCCTTATGGCATGATTTCGATTTTATTTGTGGGTGCTTTTGTTGCTTTTTTAAACAATACATTGTTAAATGTTGCGTTACCGACAATCATGAAAGATTTTGATATAACTTATTCAAAGGTACAATGGCTCGCAACAGGTTATATGCTAGTAAGCGGTATTCTAGTGCCAGCTTCAGCGTTCTTTGTTACACGCTTTAAAAATAGACATTTGTTTATTGCAGCGATGTCAGTCTTTACAATTGGTACAATTATGGCTGGGTTTGCACCTAATTTCGAAATATTACTAGCAGGTCGTATGGTGCAAGCGGCAGGTGCCTCAAGTATGTCACCACTTCTAATGAACGTAATGCTGATCAGTTTCCCAAAAGAAAAACGTGGGGCAGCAATGGGGATCTTTGGTTTAGTTATGATTTCTGCACCAGCGATAGGTCCTACTTTATCAGGGTATATTGTTGAGCACCATGATTGGCGTATGCTATTCCAAATGATTATTCCATTTGCAGTAATTAGTTTATTGTTTGGTATTTGGAAATTAGAAAATGTGATGGAGACACGTAAAGTTAATTTAGATATCCTTTCAGTGCTATTATCAACAATTGCATTCGGTGGTATTCTATATGGCTTCAGTACTGCAGGGGATAAGGGCTGGTCAAGTCCTTGGGTTTATGGTCCAATCTCGGTTGGCTTTATTGCTTTACTGATATTCATCTTTAAACAATTACGTATGGATCAACCTTTGTTAAATTTACGTATTTATAAATATCCAATGTTTGCATTGGGTTCAGCTATCTCAATTATCGTGTCAATGGCTATGTTCTCTGGTATGATTTTAACTCCTGCATATGTACAATCGATTCGTGGAATTGATCCATTTAAAGCGGGCTTAATGATGCTTCCAGGGGCACTTGTAATGGGGATTATGTCGCCGATTACAGGGAAACTTTTTGATAAATTCGGACCTCGTATCTTAGCGATTATCGGTTTAGCTATTACGACGCTTGCAACATTCGGATTAACAAAATTAGAATTAGATTCAAGCTATACTTTTATCGTGTCTATGTACACAATTCGTATGTTCGGTATGTCAATGGTTATGATGCCAATTATGACTAATGGTTTAAACCAATTACCACAAATGATGAACCCACATGGTACAGCTATTAATAATACTGTACAGCAAGTTGCAGGAGCAATTGGTAGTGCAGTAATGGTAACGTTTATGAATAACCGTACAAAAGCTACAGCCCAGGATTTAATTGCAGAAACAAAAGCGACTGCAGCACAATCAGGAATTGCTCCAACACCTGAGCAAATGCAACAAATGCAGGACCAAATTATGCAAAATGCCTTATTAGATGGTATTACACATTCATTCTTAATAGCAGCTGGTGTTACAGTGGTTGCCTTTGTACTTGCATTCTTCTTAAAACGTGTAAAAATTGAAAGTGCTGCAGCTTCCATGGATTTAAAAAAACCAACTAAATAAATTGTGACCTGTTAGTGGAAAACTTCTACTAACAGGTTTTTTTTAATAGAGGAGAAATTATAATGCCATTAAAGCAGAATCTACTACTCTCACGATAATAACAGCCATTCCGATACCCTGTGTTAATAGGGAAGAAAGCACTTCTGAAAATAATGCATAAAAAATGAAAAAAAATTTTAATTCTTAATATTGTTTTTTATCATTTTATTTTATATCATTAATTTACAGAAAATTTAGTCAATTGTGGGTGTGAGGTGATTATTTGATAGATGCTTATATGAATCACTTAGTGAGTAGCAAAAAAATTCCGGGTGCAGTGCTTATTATCCAACAGCAAAATAAACGTATACTGTCAAAAAGCTACGGAGCATATACAGCAGAGGATTGGAGTAAGCCAATCATTACGAACAATACTTTGTTTGATTTGGCATCATTAACAAAAATTATCGCAACATTGCCTGCTATTCTATTGATGATTAGTAGAAACAAGCTGAATTTGAAGGACTCGGTACAAGTCCATTTACCAGGTTTTAGATTTCCAGACATTACAGTTCAACACTTATTACAACATAGCTCTGGGCTACCGGCAGACTTAAAACCGCCTGTTAGAAGGCATCATCAGCGTGATATTATGCAGGAAGTTTTAGCATGTGATGTCATTGGACAGCCGAATGAGCGAGTACTATACAGTGATCTAGGTATGATTTTATTAGGAAAGATTATCGAAAATGTTGCAGGGCAGCCTTTTCAGAATTTTGTAGAGCAGGAGATTTTCAAACCGTGGGATATGCACCATACATGTTTTCGACTCCCCGAGCAGAAAAGGTGGCAGGCTGCAGCGACCGAATTGGTAGCGGGAAAATATGTGCAAGGAATTGTACATGATGAAAAAGCACTGTTATTAGAAGGTGTAGCTGGTAGTGCAGGGTTATTTTCATGTGCCGAGGACTTAGCAAAATATGCGGAGTATTGGCTAGGACTAACACAGCAATCTACCATACCATTTGAGTGGATGGAGCTGGCATATACGGAGACGTTAGGTAACAGAGGACTTGGCTTTGAAGTTTGGAATGGAGATCGTTCATTATTTTGTTTTGGTAGGGGGTGGACCGAAGGATCTTTTGGACATACAGGATTTACTGGCACAAGTATTTGGATGGACCCAGTAAATAAGGCTTTTGTCATTTTACTAACGAATGCCGTTCATTATGGGAGAAATACGAGTATGGGGGAAATTAGAGAAAAGCTTCATACGATGATTTATGAAAATCTAATAATTACATGAAGGGTGGATGGGTTGTTATGAAAAACATGAATAAATGGTTGTTTATGCTGCTTTTATTACTCGTTATAGCACTAGTAGGCTGTTCCTCAGATGAAAAACCTACAAGTTCAACAACACCTGATACGAATAATGAAGGAAGCGCGAAAGAGGTTTCCCTAACGATAGGGAGTTGGCGTACAGAAGATGTAGCAAAATATGAAAAAGTCATTGCTTTATTTAATGAAAAACATCCCGAAATTCATATATCATTTAACCCAACTAAAAACACAGAGTATAACACCGTGCTGAACACTGCATTACAAGCTGGAGAAGGCCCAGATATTTTTCATTTGCGTCCGTATGCTGCTGGATTAAAGCTTGCTGAGGCTGGCTACGTAGAGAAACTTAATGGATTAAATGGTTTGAATGTATATCCTGAAGATGCACTAAAAGCTTCAAGAGATGAAGAAGGTAATCAGTACGGTGTACCAATTAACTTGAGCTCAACACAATTCTTCTACAATAAAAAGATATTTAAAGATAATAACTTAGAAGTACCTACAACTTGGGATGAATTCATAGCATTAAATGATAAATTGCTAGAAAAAGGTATTACACCAATTGCAATGGGGACAAAAGAAGGCTGGTTATTGTCATTGCTGCACGGTATTGTAGGTCCTGCTATTTATGAGGGGAATGATTTTTACCAAGCAGTGCTTGCAGGAGAAAAGGACTTTACAGATCCTACATTTATAGAATCTATAAAAGTGATGAATGACTTGAAGAAATACTTCCCAGCAAATTCAGAAGGCTTAGGAATGGATGATATTCGCACATTATTTGCATTAGGTGATGCGGCTATGTTCCCGTTAGGGAGTTGGGAGATTCCAGTTGTGTTAGACATGAATCCGGATTTAGATTTAGGTTACTTCCCGATTCCTTCAAAAGCTGGTAACAAAACAGTGACAACTTGGGTAGATGGTTCATTTGCTATTAACGCAAATTCAAAAAATAAGGATGCTGCTAAAGCATTTTTAGAATTCTTAACAACAAAAGAGTTTGGAGAGCTATTTGTAAAGGAATTTTCAATGATTAGTGCAATTCCTGGGATTACATCTGACAATGCTTTGTTAAGTGACATTAGCAAATCGACGGAAAAAGAAGCTACACCTTACATGTGGGTAACAAACTTTACAGGTGGCGATCCGACAACAAAGAGTCTACTTGAAAGTGAGCTACAAGGGATGTACTTAGGTCAAGTAACACCAGAAGAGGTAGCAGCAAAAGTACAAGAAAATACCAAGTCATGGTTTAAACCATTTCAAAAATAAATCGGAGCTTCCTTGATAGGAGTGCCTATTTTACATCTTCAGATAAGTAGGAAAGTTCATTAGAAAATGATAACCATAAGCAATTTCGCCTTGGTGTAATTGTAGCTGTAACTATGCTTTCGCGCAGAAAACATTTGTAGCTGTTGCTTCACTTTCGCATAGTAAAGATTTGCTGAATGAAGATAGATGTATTGAGAATCATGACCATGACCCCACTAAAGCTTCGAAGGAAGGAGTTGGGGTCTTACTGTCTAAATTCCTCTAAAGGAGGTTGTCCAATGGTGAAAATAATTACGGCTGCACCGACTAAAAAGAAAAAAACTTGGGCAAAGTGGACCATTCATCTTTTTCCTATCCCTGCGCTAATTATTTATGGAATGTTTGTACTGTATCCTATCTTGGCAGCATTATCATATAGTTTTTTTGAATGGAAAGGGATGACAAGAGGAGACTTTATTGGGTTTAGGAATTTTGTGACATTGTTTACGACAGAGCCATATGGGTCAATGTTCTGGAATGCCTTCAACCATAATGTACTGTATTTTGTCTTACAAATGATTGTAATGAATGGGCTAGCCTTCTTCTTGGCGTTTATCATTTATCAAAAAATAAAAGGAGCAGAATTTTTTAAGGCTGCTTTCTTCTTACCGCGATTATTATCAGTGATTGTTGTAGGATTTTTATGGAAATTAATTTTGAATCCAAATTTCGGTACTTTAAATGTAATATTAGGGAAAATAGGTTTGGAAGGTTTGCAAAAGGCTTGGTTAGGTGACCCCAATACAGCATTAATCGCCATTATTTTAGTAAACTGTTGGTTTGGTCTGGGCTTTGGTGTCTTGATTTTCTTAGCAGGTTTTCAAGGTATTCCCCATGAATTGATTGAAGCGGCAAAATTAGATGGTGCTAAGGGCTTTACATTATTACGAACGATTTATCTACCATTAATGATTCCTTCAATTATGATTATGGGTGTTTTAACTTTTATTCAATCATTTGAAGCCTTTGAGCTTGTCTATGCAATGCAGGGCTCAATGGGAGAACCTTATTATTCTACAGACACATTGGCAGTGTTCTTCTATCGCTTGGCATTTGGTAGCTCAACAGCCTCTGGAGCGACAGCTATTGGTCTAGGGTCAGCGTTAGCAACTGTTTTATTCTTCTTTATATTAATTTGCACAACAGTATTTTTACGTTTTACGAGTAAAAAGGATGTACAGATGTAGGGGGGAGTATATGAAGCAAGGCACAATTTGGGCTCGACCGTTTTATTATATTGTGGTATTTGTAGTGGCGACGATCAGTTTATATCCAATTTTATTAATGATTTTATCGTCATTTAAGACGAGTTTGGAAATTTACAAAAATCCTTTGGGCTTACCGACCAGCTTTAGCTTAGATACTTACCGTACGTTATTGTCAAAAATTCCGTTTACAACCTATTTCATGAACAGCGTTTTTGTGAGTATTATATCTGTTATCTTAATAGTCGTTGTTTGTTCATTAGCATCCTTTTATATTGCGCGTTTTAAATTTTCATGGAATCATGCACTATTTTTCATTTTCCTATTAGGAATGATGATCCCGATCAAACTGGGGATTGTACCTCTTTTCATTTTAATGCGTGATTTAGGGCTTATTAATTCCTTATGGTCACTAATTTTAATGAATACTGCGACGGGCATTCCACTGACGATGCTAATATTAACAGGTTTCTTTAAAACGATGCCATATGAGCTAGAGGAGGCTGCTCGTATTGATGGGGCGGGAAATTTAAGGGTTCTTTGGCATGTCGTGTTGCCGTTAATGAGACCAGCACTGGGAACAGTGATTATCATTAATTTTATTGCCGCTTGGAATGATTTTTTCTTCCCGCTTATTTTCATTACAGATAAAATGAAGCGTACGATTCCTGTTGGGATGATGTCGCTGTTTGGGGAACATTCAGCAGACTGGGGTTCGCTTTTTGCAGGTTTAACACTTGCGTCATTACCAATGATACTTTTATTTTTCATTGCTTCTAAGCAATTTATGGAAGGGTTGACGGCTGGTGCCATTAAATAAACAATACATTATTGCTGTAGATGGTGGTGGAACGAAAACTTGTGCCGTTATAGGGACAAAAAATGGTGAAGTGCTTGCAGTTGTTGAGGGAGCAGGAGCAAATATCAAGTCAACTCCACCAGCAGAAGTACAACAGCAAATAAAAAAATTACTAACGGAGTTACTACAAAAAGTAGGGGCAACGAAGAAAGAAGTTTCGACTATTTTTTTATGTATGGCAGGTGGGGATCGTCAGGTAGATTTTGTACGCTGGCGTAGATGGATGGAATTATTCTTTTCATCTGAATACTGCAAGGTGCATGTTACAAATGATGCGGTCGCGGCACTTACTAGTGGTACATTTGCACATGAAGGGCTTGTCATTATTGCAGGAACTGGTTCTATTGTCTATTGTGTTCAAAAAAATAATCATATTAACCGAGTTGGTGGATGGGGCTATCTATTTGGGGATGAAGGTAGTGGCTACTATATTGGGCAAGAGGCATTACGTGTCGTTTCACAGCATTATGATGCATTTGGTCAAGATGGTGATGTACTTACAGAAGCTATCTTAAAGCAACTTGGGCTAAAAGATCCAACCGAAATGATTACAATGATCTATGAGCATCCACAACCACGCGCGTTGATAGCATCTACTGTACAGACTGTTTTACGGTTAGCTGAACAAGGCGATGAAACTGCCAAGGTCATTATAGAACGTGCCACAACCTGTTTAGTACAATTACTACTAACAATGTTTCAGAAAGAGCCGCAAGTCAAAAGCTTCCCTATTGTCACTTGCGGTGGTTTATTTAAAAGCAGTTATTTTGCTAATTGTTTTCAAGAAAAATTACAGCAAGCAACAATAGACAATCTACTCATTCGACCTGAAGTACCACCTGTTATAGGAGCATTTGTAAAGGGGCTTATCAGTGAGGGAGTTCTAATTACGGAGTCATTGCAGCGAATCGTAAAAGAATCATGGATGAGCAAAAATACGATGTAGTAGGAGGGATTAGACTTCGATGGAACGAATGACAAAACTGACAACAGAAGACTATCATCCAGAATCGGCAAATCTAGATTTAATGTCAATTGCTGAAATTGTGCAGTTGATGAATGAAGATAATGGAAAAATACCGCATGCCATTACAAAGGTGCTACCTGAAATTGAACAAGCAATTGAGGTAGTCGTTAATAAGATGAAGAGTGGAGGGAGATTATTTTATATAGGCGCAGGGACAAGTGGGCGTATAGGTTTATTAGATGCAGTGGAATGTCCACCAACGTTCAGTACATCACCAGCGCTCGTGCAAGCTATATTGGCAGGTGGTTCAGACGCAGTGATGGTCGCTATAGAGGGTGCAGAGGACGATCTAAATCTGGGAAAAGTGGAACTAGAGAAACAGCAGCTAAGTGCACAGGATGTTGTCATTGGAATAGCTGCAAGTGGTAGAACACCCTTTGTAAAAGGTGCGTTAGTATATGCGCGACAAATAGGTGCACAAACAATAAGTTTAACTAGTAATCCGCAATCTATCATTAGTGACTATGCAGATATTGCAATAGAAGTCATTACTGGCCCAGAAATTTTAACAGGCTCCACGAGATTAAAGGCTGCGACTGCTCATAAACAAATATTAAATATGATAACGACAACAACGATGATTAAGCTTGGAAAGGTCTATAAAAACTTAATGGTGGATGTCCATGCAAGTAATTTTAAATTACGTGAGCGTGCTAAAAAGATTGTCTGTGAGGCAACAAACGTATCCTATGAACAGGCAGAAGAAATATTAGAACAGACCAATTATCAAGTGAAGCTTGCTATTGTTATGTTACTCACTGACTCGACTTTAGATGAAGCAGAGACATTATTGAGTCAAACAGAGGGCCATGTGCGTACAGCCGTGGAGTTAAAGAAGGATTAACTAAAGGGGTGGGTGGAAATGTTTCCATTCACTTTTTCATCTTCGTTCAGTGGGTTCAAGCCCTACTGTAATATAGGGACTCCGTCTAAGAGACCACGTCCTGTGGCCATTTATCAGCGCGAAAGCGTAGTGCAAACGTAGCGGCAGCTACAATACATACAAAATAGAGTGCGGAGTTGATTGAAATGGAGAAAATAAATGCAGGATTGATTATGCTTGCAGAAATGCGAGAGAAGTTACCGCCATCTGAAAAGAAGGTGGCATCCTTTATTTTAGAGCATCCATCAAAGGCAATTAAAATGACAGCCGTTGAATTGGGAGAGGTGAGTAATACAAGCAGTGCAGCCGTCATTCGTTTATGTAAATCTTTAAATATCAGTGGTGTACAGGAGCTAAAGCTACGAATAGCTGGTGATTTGCAGCGAGAAAAAACAGATGATCGTGATATTGAACCAAACGAGCCGTTACAATCCATTGTTGAAAAGGTAACGACGCAAAGTAGTCAAATTTTAAGACAAACGGCAGATTTAATTGATGCAGTAGAGCTGAAACGAGCAGTGTCAGCCTTATCAAAGGCCAAAAGAATTTTCTTTTTTGGAGTCGGTGCGTCTGGTATTGCAGCAATGGATGCAGATCAGAAGTTTTTGCGAATAAATAAGAATAGTAAGGCGTTTATGGATTTACATTTAGGGGCTACAGCAGTTGTCAATGCAGAAGAGGGAGATGTGGTAGTAGGTATTTCATTTTCTGGTGAAACACATGAGGTTGCTAAAATCCTTGAGATTGCTCGTGATACACCTGCAACGACGATCAGTTTAACTCGCTATGGTAGTTCACTTGTGTCAAGCTTAGCAGATATTTGTTTATACACGTCACCGAATGTAGAAGCAACCTTTAGAAGCGGAGCGACTTCCTCGCGTCTTGCACAACTTCATGTGATTGATATTTTATTTATGTGTGTAGCAACGAGTGACTATGAGCAGACAATTGATTTTCTGGATGCAACACGTACAGCAATTCAAGGGCTTCATAAGAAGGTTAATACACGAAAGAAATAGTAGAGAAAAATGCTTCATCAAAACAGGAGGAAAGTGGTGGTCAATTAGGCAATGCACAAATCGTGGCATTGCCTAAGTTCTTTTTTCTATAACCTATGCTTGCCTACAGTCACTACACTTACAAACGCTTAAATACGTTCTTCCGTTTGGGGATCGAAGAAGTGTATCTTTTCTTCTTTCATTGCTAATGTCACCACATCGGCTGGATGTAGATTAGTATCAGCATTGACACGGGCAATGAATGTTTGATTGGCTAATGAAGAATAGAGGAAAGTTTCTGCACCGAGTAGTTCAGCAACTTCAACTGTTGCATTGAAAGTGTACGGGGAATCGGCAGTTGTCATTTGCAAATCTTCGGGACGAATACCTAGAACAATGTCTTTGCCTAAATAATTTTTTTCTTTCAATATTGCTAAATATGTTGGGGGGATCGGAAAACTATACTCTCCTAGGATTACAGTTGTATCTGTTAAATGTCCTTGAAAAAGATTCATAGAAGGAGAGCCGATAAAGCCTGCCACAAACATATTTTGCGGCGTATCATACACTTCCTTGGGAGCGCCAATTTGTTGAATAAGACCATCCTTCATGACAACAAGGCGAGTAGCCATAGTCATTGCTTCTGTTTGGTCATGTGTAACGTAAATAGTTGTCGTTTGAATACGTTGATGCAGCTTCTGAATTTCGGCTCGCATTTGTACACGTAGCTTGGCATCTAAATTGGAGAGTGGCTCATCCATTAAAAAAACTTTGGCATCACGTACTATAGCGCGACCGAGAGCTACTCGCTGACGTTGTCCACCAGATAACGCTTTGGGCTTCCTTTTTAAGTAATCCTCTAAACCTAATACTTTAGCGGCTTCTCTCACTCGTCGATCAATTTCCTTTTTATCAACCTTACGTAGTTTTAAGCTAAATGCCATATTATCATAGACGGACATATGAGGATATAATGCGTAACTCTGGAATACCATAGCTATACTTCGATCTTTTGACTCCACATCATTCATTAGTACATCGTCTATATAAAATTCTCCCTTTGAAATATCCTCTAGGCCTGCAATCATCCGTAATGTTGTTGTTTTTCCACAGCCAGATGGACCTACAAAAACGATAAATTCCTTATCACGGATATGCAGATTAAAATCAGTCACCGCCTGTACATTTTTATCGTAAATTTTATAAATATGCTCTAATCGCAATTCTGCCATACACTACGCCCCTTTGTAAGTGATACATTCATTGTAAATAACTATAGGGTTTTGGTATAGGTAAATGCTGCACAGTATTTAAATTGTAAATTGTGCAGCGTGACTTATAACGACTCTAAAAAGGAGATAGCAAGAAATACCTCAAGCCTATGTTCGAATTGCCGAATATCCTTATGAGTAAGTTGCTGAAATTTGTCCAGACGATTTTGTAGTGTATTACGGTGCAAGAACATTTTCTTAGCAGCAAGTGTTATATTACCTTCATATTCAAGTAATTGTTTTATTGTATGTACTAAATCTGGATGTGAGGTTGCTTCTTTTAAAATAGAAGTAATAAAGAAATCTTTCTCTTGTATGCTAAGTTGCTGTGATAAATACGGCACTAATAGCTCTTGCTGTGTGAGTACATGCTTAGATGTATGAGACCAAAGTGATTGCTGCACGTCAACTAGCCAGTTAAATCGCTTTTTTGTCATCGCAATGTCTGGTGTTACATCAGAAACAAAAATTTTAAAGTTGGTCTCTAAATCTTCACGTAACAAATCAATGTAATGAGAAAAATTTAGTAATTCATCGTTTTCTATGCATTCAATAATGGCAAATAAATGATGATTTAATGATATGAGTATAATGTCTTTCCCGAGTAATGCTTCAAAGGCCGTTCGAAGTAAATTAGCTGCAGTAAAAGCTTTATCAAAATGAAGAAACAGAATGCGGTGTTCATGGATAGCAGTTGGAGGCTCATTTGTTTGATCTGTTAAATAATCAAACCAAGCCGTATCAAAGTAATTTGGAAGTGTAATTGGTCCGGAGAAAATACGTAAAAGCTCTAGCTCATTTTGTGTAATTGTATGTTTTGGAATTTCAAAAAGTTGATGGTCAAAATTAAACAGATAGCCTTCTGTTTTATTACCTGTAAAAGGTCTTAATAATGGAAAGCGCTGTTGCAATTTTTGATAGTCCATGAATGCCACATCCCTTGTTAATAATCGGAATAGAAACTCACAACAAATCATGCAATTTTGTTTTAAGTATATATTTTTCGGAAAATGATAGCAATATAGGGTAAACAAAATAAAATTATAATTTCAGCCATTGGACAAACAACAGCACGGAAACTAGCGAAAGTGAAAAGGCGGATGAATTCTAAAATCATCCAAACCTTTTACGCTAACGTCCGTGCTATATTTGATGCTATGCATCCTTTTTAAATAATGCACCAGGCCAAAACGCATATTTACCCACAACAGTCGTAATAGCTGGCACAAGCAATGGACGCACAATGAAAGTATCAAGAAGCACGCCAATTGCCGTAACGACACCAAACTGAACAAGTACTTGAATAGGTAGGGTTGTAAGGACAGCAAATGTTCCAGCTAAAATAAGACCAGCAGATGTGATGACACTTCCTGTTCGCACGACTCCTTCTTCAACAGCCGTTAAATGATCGACTGTTCTCCGCTTTTTCCAAACTTCGGAAATCATGAAAATATTATAATCTTCTCCAAGTGCCACTAAAAATACAAACGCATATAGTGGGATTGCTCCTGAAATGGCTTCTGCCCCCATTCCATAATGTAAAATTAGCCATCCTGCACCAAGTGCCCCCAAATAAGAAATAATAACAGTCGCTAATAAATAAACAGTGGCAGTAATTGAACGTAGATAGATAAATAATAATAAAGCAATTAAAGCAATCATTGTTGGCATGATAACAGTCTCATCACGTATAGTTATTTGCTGTGTGTCATATTGGCTGGCTGTCTCTCCACCAATCCAGACATGTTCGTTTGCATCTTTAATGCCTTTAGCTTCAAGCATTTTTGTAACTTCTGTCTTGAGTTCAGGGATATGCGCTAAAGATTCCTTGGCATAAGGATTTTCATTTAAAGATAGTTCATACAATTGAATGGAATTGTTTTTCTCTCCAATTTGGACATCTGCAACACTATCAATATAGGAAATTGCACTTAATGGCTGTTGCAAATCCATGTCTTTACCCTCTGTGTCAATGACAATTTGAACAGGTGCTAGTTCACCAGCTGAGAAGTTTTCTTCTATTAAAATAAAGCCTTCGCGTGACGGCATATTCTCGGGGAATGATGATAATAAATCAAAGGTATACTGAATACGCGGTACGAATGTTGCTAATCCACCGAGCAACAGTAAAGTGACAACTATAACAATCCATGGTTTATGAGTCACAAAACGCCCAATTTTATGACTCGTTTTATGAGACGGTTTATGCTGTTTTTTACCTTTTTTATTAGCCATCTCCTCAGTTCTTGGTATGAATGGAAAAAAGGCGACGCGTCCGATCATGACAAGAATTGCTGGAAGGACCACAAGCGCCGCAATTCCCATCACTAGTACCCCAAAGCTAAATGGAACTGCAAAGCGTTGGAATGCACCATAATGAGCCAAACTAAGAGTAGCTAGACCGATAACAACTGTCAAAGCACTCATCATAATTGCACCGCCAGATTCTTTTACAGCAAGCTTCATGGCAGTAGATTTATCTTCAATATCGAATAGTATCTCTCGGTACTTAGATATTAAAAATAAACAATAGTCTGTTCCTGCTCCAAAGAGTAAAACGGTCATTATGGAAACAGCCTGCGAATCTTTTTCTATCCATCCATGATTAGCAAAGAAGCCAAGCGTTGGACTTATGATACCGTAAGCAAGACCTACAACGATTAAAGGAATAATCGCTAATAATGGTGATCGATAAATAATAATTAGCAACACTAAAACAAGGAGTACTGTCGCCATTAATAATTTCACATCAGCCTGAGAAAAAAGGCTGACAGCATCTGTTGCGATACCTACTGGTCCAGAATATCGCACATGAAGCACATCGTTAGCCAAGTCTTTATCTAGTTGAACATTAAACTTTTTCATCGTTTTCGTTAATGTTTCTAAACTATCTCGCAATGCATCAGTAGCTACTCCTTTTTCAAAGAAAACTGGCGTTACGATTGTTGTGCCGTTTTCTGATGTAGATGCCTCAAAAGCTTGTGGTGGCATTTTATCAAAAGGGGGAATAAGCGTTTGATGTGCTAAAGGTTTGGTTGTAAGTTCTCCATAAACCTTTTGGATGGCAACATAATCGTCTGTCGTTAGGCCACTTTCCCGATGCCAAACAAGTAATAATGGTGTACCAGCATCATTTGGGAATTGTTCAGCAATGATGGCTGCTGCTAGCTCAGACATTTCGCTTTCGGGTAGATTTTTACCGGACTCACTCTTAATACTATTAATTTGTGGCCAAGCCAACGATAGTACAACAACAAGTAAAGCCCAAAAAGTAAGAGCTAATAAGCTACCTTGTTTACTCGCTACTATTGAACCCCATTGTTCAAGTGGATGTTTTTTCATCACAGGTCCTCCATTTCATGTAAGTAATATTAATTATATATACTAGAAGGTTAATTAATCAATTGAGAATAATTGATATGTTATACTATGACTAAAAAGAATGCTTTATAAGGAGGCGAACTTATTGAAACAATCGCCGCGGCGTGTTCTCGGAAGACCTCGCCATGATGATAATGCGAAACCGACAAAAGATATTGTCCTTGAAACAGCAACAAAGCTCTTTATAAAAGAGGGTTACAAAAATATATCGATGGATGATGTAGCAAAAGCTTGTAACGTGACAAAGGCCACGATCTATTACTATTACCCGACTAAAGGAGATTTATATACATCCTCATTAATTGCAATGATGAATAGAATTAGGTTATCTATTTTACGAATTTTAGAGCAACCAAGACCATTTAAAGAGCGCTTAGAGCAACTCGCTGACGTTCATTTATCAGCCACTTTAGATATTGATATGAAAAACTTTATGAGAGAAGCGACGATTAATTTATCAGAATCCCAGTTAAAAGAAGTGCATGTGGCAGAACAAGAAATGTATAGAACGGTAGAACAGGCGATGTGGTCGGAAATGGAGAGAGGTACGATTCGTAAAGGAGACGCAACCTTTTTTGCACATGCTTTTATGGCGCTGCTGTCTGTAGGTTATTTTAAAGATGGAGAGGGGATTAGGTTATTTCAAACAACAGATATGGCTGCGAAGGAGATTGTAGACTTCTTCTGGCAATCTGTCGCATACTAATTTATCTGTAATGAAATAAAATAAGAATTCCTTCATTAAGTATACAGAACACTTATTAAGGGCAAATTTATTATTTAACATAAAATATTTTATAGGGACCGTATTAAGTTGTAAATGAAGAGTATTGTATATTTTAACAGAATAGACAAAAAGCAGACCTAAATAAAATGAATAGTTGACAAAAACAATGAATTTTGAAAAGATTGTCGAAATTGTGATTTAGCTCATTGAAATAATGTGCAAACAGTCTTATAATGGAGTTTGTAATGTCACCAAGACAAGATAAGGATGGAATTATGATGCGCTTTTTGCAAAATGAAGTTTACATTGTAATAACAAGTCATACGAATTACTGTCCAGCCCTTGAGACTGGTGATTGTGTAAGATATACGCGCTGTAACGACTGTTAAGAAGTAACTTAATGGTCTTTTTTACATGTAAGTAATATAAAAATAGTAATAGTGATGGCAAAGGAGAGTTCAAAATGTCAGAAACGAATAACCAAACACAGTCTGAACAATTAACTGTGAGTCAAGAACAACTGGATGTGCTAGATCAATTATTAAAGCCTGAGGTTCAAGAGTCACTTACAACTTTAGTTGAGCAATTACCAAAGTTAACTGAAATGATGACGCTATTAACAAAATCGTATGAGTTTGCTCAAGCTGTTGCAACTGACGAAGTACTTAAAAATGATACTGTTGGTGCTGTAACAGAAATGGCAGGCCCAGTAGTAGGATCAGCTAAAAACCTTGCAGCTACTGCAATTGAAGCGAAAGATCGTGCTTCTGAAAGCCAAGAAGTAATTGGTTTATTCGGTCTTATGAAAATGTTAAAAGACCCACAAGTTCAAGGTGTTTTCCGTTTTGTTAATGCTTTCTTACAAGTAAACGCTGAACGCAAAGCTAAATAAGACTCGACTCGAGATATATTCGAAACGTAAGGACGGAGGATTAATTAATCATGTCAAAAGAAATCGTCATCTTAGGTGCTGGTTACGCTGGCGTTTTAACTGCATTAACAGCACGTAAGTATCTATCAGCTGATGAAGCTAAAATTACTGTCGTAAACCAATTCCCAACACACCAAATCATCACTGAACTTCACCGTTTAGCTGGTGGTACTATTGCAGAAGGTGCTGTTGCTTTACCACTTAAAAAAATCTTTAAAGGTTTAGATATTGATCTACAAATTGCTAAAGTAACAAAATTCAATGTAGACACTAAAAAAGTTGATCTAGACAATGGATATACTTTAGATTACGATACTTTGGTAGTATCTTTAGGTAGCCAAACTGGATTCTTCGGTATCCCTGGATTAGAAGAAAACTCAATGGTACTTAAATCAGTGAACGAAGCAAACAAAATTAACAAACATATCGAAGATCGTATTAAAGCATATGCACAAACAAAAAATGAAGCAGATGCGACGATTGTTATCGGCGGTGGCGGTTTAACAGGTGTAGAGCTTGTTGGTGAAATCGTGGACAACTTCCCGAAAATCGCAGCAAAACACGGTGTTAACTTTGCTGATCTTAAAATCAAACTTGTTGAAGCTGGTCCGAAAATCTTACCAGTACTTCCAGATGCTCTTATCCAACGTGCTACTGAAAGCTTAACAAAACGTGGCGTTGAATTCATCACTGGTACTCCAGTAACAGGTGTCGATGGTAATGTTATCTCTCTTAAAGATCGCGAACCAATCGTTGCCAATACACTTATTTGGACTGGTGGGGTAGCTCCACTTCCAATCGTAGGCGAGTCTGGTCTTGCAGCAGATCGTGGTAAAGCTACGATTAACGAGTTCTTACAATCTACATCTCATAATGATGTATTCGTAATTGGTGATGCATCTGTGGCATTACCAGCTGATGGTGGACGTCCGCTATATGCACCAACTGCTCAAGTTGCATGGCAAATGGGTGAGTGCGCTGGCTACAACCTATTCGCACAATACAAAAACCAAGAGATGAAACCTTTCTCTGCAATTAACTCTGGTACACTTGCAAGCTTAGGTCGTAAAGACGCTGTTGCGACTATCGGTGCTAGCAACACAGAGCTTAAAGGTCTTCCTGCAACACTTATGAAAGAAGCGTCTAACATTCGCTATCTTACACACATCAAAGCGCTATTCGGCTTAGCGTACTAATATTTTAAGAGGCTGGGACAAAAAGAAAAATGTTAGACCGATTTTATTTCGGCCTAACATTTTTTTGATTTAGGAAGGAACACTCTACTCATTGAAGCGAAAAAGTTATTATCTATTTTCGCTATTTTTTAAAATAATCGAGTTCTG
>NZ_JBIWDH010000028.1:0-25802 GCF_044761885.1 Lysinibacillus sp. NPDC097231
ACGGACACCCTTGCTCTTGGCTAACCTCTACTTCTGTCTTCGGGGTTCGGGACTTGCACCCTATAGTTCATACGCATGCCGGGCGCACATAAAAAAAGCCCTGCTCTCAAAAGGAGCATGGGCTAGAAAACTAGTTTTGTTTCTCTTCTTTTTTGGCTGTTAATACATGTGAAATAGCTCCGTCTGTTGCAATATCCACTTTAAAGGAGCCGTTTGAATGACGGTCTGCCCGCGTTAATGCTTGTACATCAATGAGCTCTTGCACACCTTTTTCCGTTTCGATCATTAGCTGTTCCTCATCAGTAGCCTTGACTACAGCCACAATACGATGTGGATTCGCTTTTAACTCTGTTAACACTTTTAAGCCGCGTTTCGCACGACTTGCCATCTCAACTTCGGCTACATTCATTTTTTTCACTGCACCGCGCTGTGTCACAATCACAACATATTCAGTATCATTTGGCTGTAAAATATTGATTCCAACTAAGGCTTCTCCGTCTTTCAACGTAATCCCTTTAACACCACCTGTTTTTACACCAGTTACTGGTAACTCCTCCATCGGGAAGCGAATCGCATAGGCAGTATCTGTCGTTAATAGCAGCTCTGCCTCATCTGTCACAATATCTGCAAAAATCATTTCATCGCCAGCTTTAACATTCATCGTTTTAATTGGCTTCGAATAACGCGTAACCGCATAATCGGCCAGAGGTGATCGTTTAATTTGCCCCTCTTTGGTAGCTGTTAAGATATACGTATTGGCCTGCTCGAATGTTTCAAAACCATACACAGCAATAATAGATTCATCTTCTCCAGTCGGCACAATACTAGAAATATGCTGACCAAGATCCTTCCATCGAATATCTGGGAGCTCATGGACAGGCTGATAAATATAATTGCCTCGATTCGTAAACAACAGCAAATGATGCTGCGTATTTAAAGTTTCTTCATATAACAAATAATCGGAATCCTTCATCGCAAAATCCTGGCCATTCGAGGCTGCATGTGAACGTGTAGATGTACGTTTAATATAGCCATCCTTTGTGACCGTCACAACGACTTCTTCACTTGGCACAAGTACATCTAATGTAATTTTGATTTCTTCAATTTCCTGTTCAATTCTCGAACGTCGTGGTTCTGCAAAGCGCTTTTTAATATCCAGCAATTCTTGTTTAATGACACGTATAAGCTTTGCTTCACTGTTCAGAATACCTTCAAGCTTAGCAATCAGTTTACTTAGTTCTTCCTGTTCACTGCGTAGCTCTGTAATATCGGTATTCGTTAAACGGTATAATTGCAAGCTAACGATTGCCTCTGATTGCACCTCAGTAAAATCAAACTTAACCTGTAAATTTGTTTTCGCATCTCGTTTATCATTAGAAGAACGGATCGTTGCAATCACTTCATCTAAAATAGATAGCGCTTTTATTAAGCCATCCACAATATGCGAACGATCTTTTGCTTTTTGTAAATCATAAATGGAGCGGTTCGTCACAACTTCCTTTTGATGGGCAATATAAGAATCCAGTAACAATGGTAATGTCATCATAGTCGGACGACGATTATGGATCGCAATCATATTAAAATTATAAGCTACTTGTAAATCAGTTGTTTTGAATAAGTATTGTAAAATCCCTTGTCCAGGAACATCTTTTTTCAATTCAATGACAACGCGTAAGCCCGTACGATCCGATTCATCACGAATTTCCGCAATACCTTCAAGACGTTTATCTACACGTTGCTCATCAATTTTCTTCACAAGGTTTGCTTTATTGACATCATATGGTAACTCCGTAATCACGATTTGTTCTTTTCCGCCTTTTATCGGCTCAACGATTGCCTGAGCACGCACGATGATTTTGCCGCGTCCTGTCTCATATGCTTTCTTGATGCCATCGACACCCTGAATAATACCACCCGTTGGAAAATCTGGCCCTTTAATGACGGTCATCAATTCATCAACAGTGGCATGTGGGTTATCTAAACGCATAAGAACACCGTCTAGCACCTCATCCAATGCATGAGGTGGGATGTCTGTGGCATAGCCGGCTGAGATACCTGTCGAGCCGTTTACAAGTAAATTTGGGAAACGGGCAGGTAACACAGTTGGCTCCATATCCTGATCATCAAAGTTTGGTACAAATTCTACTGTCTTTTTGCCAATATCACGTAGCATTTCTGCTGCAATGGCCGAAAGTCTTGCTTCTGTATAACGCATCGCTGCCGGTGGATCACCATCTACAGAACCATTATTACCATGCATTTCGATCAGCATATGGCGTGCTTTCCAATCCTGACTCATACGGACCATCGCTTCATACACAGAGCTATCGCCGTGTGGATGATAATTACCGATAACATTACCGACTGTTTTTGCGGATTTACGGAATGGTTTATCGTTTGTATTACCTTCTGTATACATCGCATATAAAATACGACGTTGTACAGGCTTAAGACCGTCGCGTGCATCTGGCAACGCGCGGTCTTGAATAATATATTTACTATAGCGACCAAAACGGTCACCCATTACTTCTTCTAAAGGTAAATCTTGAAATTTTTCCGTACTACTCATGCTTGGTCCTCCTCTTGTTGGATGAATTCATTGTCTAAAATATTTGAATCATCCTCCATACCGAAGTTTACATTGGCTTCGATCCATTTACGGCGTGGTTCAACTTTATCGCCCATTAACGTTGTTACACGTCTCTCAGCGCGTGCACCATCCTCAATCGTTACGCGAATCAATGTACGCGTTTCAGGGTTCATCGTCGTATCCCACAGCTGGTCGGCATTCATCTCACCAAGACCTTTATAGCGCTGTAATATGTAACCCTTTCCAACTTTATTAATGGCTTTTTGCAAATCACTTTCAGTCCAAGCATATTCAATCACTTCTTTTTTACCAGTGCCTTTTGATACTTTATAAAGTGGTGGTAAGGCGATAAATACCTTTCCTTCTTCAATTAAAGGTCGCATATAACGATAGAAGAACGTCAATAGCAGCACCTGTATATGAGCGCCATCTGTATCAGCATCGGTCATAATAACGACTTTATCGTAGGCTGAATCTTCGACAGAGAAATCTGTTCCAACGCCTGCACCTATGGCATGAATAATCGTTGAAATCTCCTCGTTCTTCATAATGTCCTGAAGCTTAGCCTTTTCTGTATTAATGACTTTACCACGTAAAGGTAAAATCGCTTGGAACGTACGATCTCGCCCTTGTTTAGCAGAGCCTCCTGCAGAATCACCTTCGACTAGGTATAACTCATTTTTCGCAGCATTGCGAGATTGTGCAGGTGTTAATTTTCCAGAAAGAATAGTACTACCTTTTTTGTTTTTCTTCCCATTTCGTGCATCTTCACGTGCTTTACGTGCCGCTTCACGTACTTGCTGCGCACGAATCGCTTTTCGCACAAGGGATGAAGACAGCTCAGCATTTTCTTCAAGCACATACAAAATTTGCTCTGAGACAACACTATCCACTGCCGAACGTGCCTCACTCGTCCCTAGCTTACCCTTTGTTTGACCTTCGAATTGCAGTAAATGCTCTGGAATACGGACAGAAACAATTGCCGCTAATCCTTCCCGGATATCTGTACCTTCAAGATTTTTATCTTTATCTTTTAACAAACCGATTTTACGTGCATATTCATTAAAAACACGCGTTAACGCAGATTTGGCACCTGTTTCATGTGTCCCTCCGTCACGTGTACGTACATTGTTAACAAATGATAGGATTGTTTCTGAATAGCCGTCATTATACTGGAAGGCAAATTCTACTTCAATCTCGTCTTGAATCCCTTCCACATACTTTACAGGATGGAGTACATCTTTCTCCTCATTCAAATAAGCAACGAAAGCTTCAATGCCGTTCTCGTAAAAGAAAACATCACCTTTGCCTTCCTCGCGTTCATCGATTAACTCAATTTTTAAGCCTTTTAATAAAAATGCTGACTCACGTAAACGTTCAGCTAATGTATCATAATTGAATTTTGTCACAGAGAAGATGGTATCATCTGGTAAAAAGTGAACAAGCGTTCCTGTTTGTTTAGTTTGACCAATTTCTTCAAGTGTCGTCACAGGATGTCCACCGTTTTCAAAACGTTGTCGATATTTTTTACCGTCACGATGAATGGTTACTTCTAAAAATGTCGATAAAGCATTAACAACCGAAGAACCTACACCATGTAAGCCACCGCTCGTTTTATAGCCACCTTGTCCGAATTTACCACCAGCATGTAGGACAGTAAAGATAATTTCCGGAGTTGGTTTTCCCATCTTATGCATACCTGTTGGCATTCCTCGGCCGAAGTCTCGTACGCTGATACTTTGATCTTTGTGAATAGTGACAATGATATGAGAACCAAAGCCAGCCAGTGCTTCATCCACCGCATTATCGACGATTTCATATACTAGGTGATGAAGTCCACGGCCATCTGTAGATCCGATATACATGCCGGGTCGTTTTCGTACCGCTTCTAATCCTTCTAAAACTTGAATGGCGTCATCATTATAGACGCTTGGTGACTGTTTATTCGCCAAAAAATTCCCCTCCAAAAAACAAACGCATGTTCTATTTATATTCTCTTCCTAATAATAATAGCATTTCCTGTCAATAGCTAGCGACAGGCCCGATAAATTTTTAAAATTCCCTCTTTAGCTTCACAGTTTGATCATTTTTACAGTAATCACTCATCTATGTGCTTGAGTATTCACAAAGTGCTGAGCTATTTCCTAGACGCAAGGTAATCAGCTTTAGTTGCATAAACAAAACAACAATTGAATAACCCATGATTACAAGCTTGCATCAAAATTAACACAAACTCCTGAGGATTTTGATATCTTCATACAGAAGCTTTTCAGTTCGCTCTGCAAAATATACAGGTATATTAATAAAAATTCTGTCTTTCTGAAGATTATACTAGCTTTTCCATGACATTAAAGATAGACTTCTATTCTACCAAAGGAATGTGTGATTGACAAAATTGCCTTTTTACCTATATTTTTAGAAAGGGCTTTCGAGGTGGTGGCATAACTCGTGTCAAATAGCCTAACCGACATTCAATAGACAAATAGAAATCCATGAAAAATATTTATCTTTTGTATTGAATTCAAGGTACACGGCGAAATCTCCTTCATGACATTGTAGATTATAGAGAAAAAGTGTAAAATACTTGTTACAAACTAGTAGTACCAAGTGATGGTATATGAATGAAAGGAGTCCAGCTATGCTAAATGGACTTATTATTATTTTATGTGCTTATCTCATCGGCTCTATACCTTCTGGCTTATGGGTAGGCAAAATTTTTTATAAAACAGATATTCGTGAACATGGTAGTGGTAATTTAGGAGCGACGAATACATTCCGTATTTTAGGAAAGAAAGCTGGGATAGTCGTAACAATTATGGATGTCTTAAAAGGGACAGTAGCAGTATTACTCGTATCACTTCCTGTATTTTCTGAAGTATCTATTCACCCATTGATTCTTGGACTTGTAGCCGTAATTGGTCATATGTTCCCTATCTTTGCAAGCTTCCGTGGAGGTAAAGCAGTAGCAACATCAGCAGGAGTGCTTTTAGGTTACTCATGGCCTCTATTTATCTTACTATTTGTTGCTTTTATTGTAACATTAAAAATAACGAAAATTGTCAGCTTAACTTCTATAATTGCCGCTTTAGTAGCACTTATCTATTCTATCGTTTATTATTTTGTTACAGGCGATTTTGCGTTAGGCATTTTAGTAGCCTTTTTATTTACTTTTATCGTGTATCGTCACCGCGCAAATATTGCCCGTATTAAAAATGGTACCGAGCCAAAGGTGAAATGGCTGTAAGAAAGAGAGGAGCATTCTAATGAAAATCGCACTAACAGATGAAGCCCTTCAATGGTTTAAAGATGAAATGGAAGTAGAATCCGGTGATTTCATTCGTTTTTATGCACGCTATGGTGGGTCAAGTCCATTTCATGAAGGCTTTTCTCTTGGAATGACACGTGAGGAACCAATCAACATTGGTATAAAGACAGAGATTGATGACGTTACCTACTACATTGACGAGAAAGACTTATGGTTTTTTGATAATCACAGCCTACATGTAGATGTTGATGCGACAATAGAAGAATTAAAGTATGAATATCGTAAATAAAGCAGTGTTTCCTTTCGTTATGACGAAGGGAGCACTGCTTTTCATTTCCCAAAGATTTATTTGAATTCTATTCCAACCTTGGTTTATCTCTTCTAAAAGTTGTGCATTCTATTTGTAGTAAATGTACATCCCGAGGAGGAATACAATGTCCATTTCTAAAATTACCGATACCTCCCAATCAAAATCAAACAAAGACTTACTATATGGTTCTCTTTCTCAAAATTTGAAGGTGATTAAAAGCACACTTGGAAATAGTAACGACCTTATTATTCGAGAAATTACCATTGAAACAGCTGAAAAACATGCGATCGCGATTATCTATATAGATGGTTTATCCGATAAAACGGCCATTTCCGTTTCTGTTATCGATAAACTAATGCTTGATATCCCAGAGGCTCATGACAACGAAATAGAAAAGATTAATCAATATTTAAGAGAATCTTGTTTAACAGTTGGCGACGTAAATGATATTTTCCATTTCACAACACTGTACAGTGCTATTTTAAATGGAGATACAGTCATCTTATTGGATGGCTTTACAACAGGCATCGTGACGAGTACTAAAAGTGCAAAAGATCGGGCAGTTGCTGAGCCATCAGCAGAATCCGTCATCAGAGGTCCGCGAGAATCCTTTACAGAAACGTTACGTACTAACACAGCCCTTATCCGACGGAAAATTAAAAGTCCGAATCTCTGGATAAAGTCGCGTATTATTGGCGAGGTCACGAGAACGGATGTAGCCGTTATGTATTTAAACGGCATAGCGAATGACAAAATAGTCGCAGAGGTTCTTGCGCGCTTAGATCGCATTAATATTGATGGCATTTTAGAAAGTGGTTATATCGAAGATTTTATTCAAGATTCTAAATTCACGATATTCCCAACTGTCTATAATTCTGAACGACCTGATGTTATTGCAGGTGAGCTATTGGACGGTAAAATTGCTATTTTAGTGGACGGAACCCCATTTGTATTAATGGTACCAGCTCTATTTACATCTTTTTTACAATCTGCTGAAGATTTCTATCAGCATTGGTTGATAAGTTCTCTTATCCGCCTATTAAGATTTTTTGGAATTAGCCTTGCCTTAGTAGCACCATCACTTTATGTAGCAATCACCACATTTCATCAAGAAATGCTACCAACGCCAATGCTCATCAGTATTGCATCTCAACGAGAAGGAGTCCCCTTCCCTGCTGTTGTAGAGGCACTTATTATGGAAATTGCCTTTGAGATTTTGAGAGAAGCAGGTCTTCGTATGCCAAGAACCATCGGACCTGCAGTATCCATTGTTGGAACTTTAGTGATTGGTCAGGCTGCCGTCGAAGCAGGGGTTGTATCTGCTGTAATGGTTATTATTGTGGCATTAACAGCTATTTGTAGCTTCCTATTCCCTGCTTATGGCTTATCCAACACAATCCGTGTTCTACGTTTCCCATTAATGGTTATAGCTGCAATCTTTGGGTTATTTGGTGTTATGTTTGGACTTATGATCATTATCCTACACTTATGTAGCCTAAGAACGTTCGGTGTCCCCTATTTAAGTCCATTCAGTCCATTAATTTTAAAGGATCAAAAAGATGCGTTAATATTGCTACCACGCAGTGCTTTATTAACTCGACCGCGCTTAATTAGTCAAAAAAATACTGCCAGAGGACATAAGTATGTGGATACTAAAAAGAGGAATTCAACGAATATGTAAACGAGGAATGCACCATGGCAAAATTTAAGGCAATATGTTTACTGACGATTCTTACTTTACTTTTAAGTGGTTGCTGGAGTAAGCGTGAACTCAATGAATTAGCGATTGTCGTAGCATTAGGAATAGATAAAGTAGATAATGACTTTGAAATAACTGTTCAAGTCGTGGACGCTAGTGAAATCTCCTCAAAACAGCCAACTTCAGGACGATCACCCGTTATTACCTATCAGTCAACAGGTACAACGGTCTTTGAGGCCATTAGAAAAATGACAACAGTAACAGCTAGAAAACTTTATTTTTCTCATCTCCAGGTAGTTGTGCTCGGAAATGAATTAGCAAAAGAAGGAATTAGCGAGCCGTTAGATTTAATTTCAAGAGATCATGAATTCAGAAATGATTTCGATGTCATCGTTGCTCATGACGCGACTGCCGAAGAAGTTTTAAATGTATTAACACCTATTGAAAAAGTACCAGCTAATAAAATGCTAAAATCTCTTAAGACGTCAGAGAAAACTTGGGGTACAACCCAATCCGTTAAAATTGATGAATTAATCAATACTTTATATAGCAATGAAAAAAGTGTAGTCATATCTGCCATTGAAATACAGGGGGATAAAAATGTTGGAATGGATCAAACAAATGTTAAAAGATCGAAATCTCCTGTGCTATTGAAGTATACGGGCTTAGCTGTTTTTAAAGAAGATAAACTCATTGGGCTTTTAACAGAAGATGAGAGTAGAAGCCTAGGTTTTTTAAGGGACAAAATAGAAAGTACAATTGAAATTCTTGCTTGCTCTAAAGGAGGTACGTTATCAACAGAGATTACGCACTCAAAGACGACAATAAAAGGTAAATTTGAAAATGGAGCTCCCAAAATCAATGTTTCTATAGATGTTAACCAAAATATCGGAGAAGTTGCATGTAATATAGACCTTACAAAAGAAAAATCGATTCACTTCGTAAATAAAAAAACAGAAGAACTTATTAAAAAACGAATTGAAGAAACAATCAGTACAGTTCAGCGAAATTATCGGGTCGATATTTTTGGATTTGCTGAAGTACTACACCGCAAAAATCATAAAGAGTGGAAAAAAATAAAAAAAGACTGGCCAACCATATTTCAAGAGCTACCAGTTAAAGTTGAAGTAAATGTAAACACACAAGGATTAGGGACGACGGAAAACTCATTGGTGAATAAGTTGAAAGGAGAATAGCCATGATTATGACGATATTCATACTAATAATTTCCGCTATAATAGCCTTTGCCTTCATTCCAAAATTAATAAAAAATAAAGAAACGAAAACGATTGTTATTTTTTCGATTTTTTTATTGATCGGCGCTGCATTAAATATCGGGGTTTCCTTAAAGCTCAAAATTCCGAGCCCAATAGACTTGATTACCTTTATTTTTTCTCCAATTAAAGATTTAATCGTCTCCCTGACAAAATAATAAGGCAACTCTATGTTAAGTAAAAAGGGGTATCATTCATGATGGAAAAAGAAATAATTAGTTCAAGACAATTTATGATTATTACCCTTCTCTTTTCAATTGGTACAGCCATTTTAATTATACCTGCTAGTGTAACAAGCGAAGCAAAACAAGATGCATGGATAGCAGCTATCATTGGTGTCGTTTTAAGTTTGCCCATAGTAAAGCTTTTCGTCACTTTAGGAAATAGAACACCTACCCTTACATTTGTAGAGGCTAATGAAAAGATATTAGGTCGTTTTTTCGGAAAATTTACTATAATTGGCTTTATTCTAATATCCTTACTTTCTGCCGGTGAATTATTATATTTCATTGGAATTTTCATGAAAACGGAAATTATGCCTGAAACACCTACGATGGCCTTTGCATTTTTGTTCAGTATTATCATTATTTATGCTGCATTTCTAGGAATTGAAGTTTTTGCCCGTTCTGCAGAAATACTATTTCCAATATTTATATTAATTTTTATTTTCTTTGTAATTTTTATTACACCAGCCATCCATATTGAAAATTTACAGCCAATAATGGAAACACCAAAAAAATCTTTATTCTTTAGTATGATTCGATTTATAAGTCTTTTTTCATTCCCTCTTGCTGTATTATTGACGATTTTCCCTTCCGCAGTTAACGTTCATAAATCTGCACAAAAAGGTTTTTACATTGGCACAATTATTGGGGGGATTGTCTTAATTACAATGATCACACTGTCTATTCTTGTCCTAGGTCCGGCGAATACTGCTTCTAGGACATTTCCTAGCTATTCATTAGCTCAAAGAATTTCAATCGGGAATTTTTTACAGCGCATAGAAGTTATTATGGCAGCCATGTGGATTATATCAATTTATATTAGAACTTTTATGTATTTTTATGCTTCGGTTATCGCTATTGCACAATTATTTAAAATTAAAAATCATCGACCGCTCATTTTTCCACTCGGCATGATTATCCTTGGACTTTCACAAATTGTTCATCCAAATATCATTCATTCAGATATATACAATAGAGAAATATGGCCTTTGTTTTCCTTCGTTTTCATGATTTTATTACCATTAGTTTTATTACTTGTCGCCATGATTCGTAAAATTAATGGTAATCAAGGAAATACTACACAAAGTAATAGCAGTACACAGAGTGAAAGTGGTAGTAATAACGGAAATTCTTCTCAAAGTGGTAACAGCAACAATAACGAGGACGCCACACAGAGTGAAAGTAACAGCAATAGCGATAATTCTACTCAGAGTCAAAGTAACAGCAATGGCGATAATTCTACTCAGAATCAAAGCAACAGCAATGGCGATAATTCTACTCAGAATCAAAGCAACAGCAATAGCGATAATTCTACTCAGAGTCCAAGCAACAGCAATAGCGATAATTCTACTCAGAGTCAAAGTAATAGCAATACTGGCAATACCCCAAACAGTGATACGAACGGGAAATTACCAGACAATTAAAAGCATAGTGGTTCATCATCAAAAATTGTGGGCGTCATTTGTTGATTGGAGTGGAGACGGCGGGAGTCGAACCAACCATCTCAGAATGTTATTATATCAAGGCTGCGGGGGCATAGATTATAGTGCTAGAATTTTTCCTCGCCGCCTCTCGAGTTCGTCTAGCTTTTTTAAAAGCTCTAATTCCGCCTTGGTGCTGGCCCCTTACAGCTAAATTTTCTTTGACCACATTGATTTTAAATGCTGGTTGATATTGAATGGAACGATTTGAAACGGATACCACATTTGGGATTCGCCTCAAATTGTTTTCTTTGATGTTCATTAAAAATAATTTTACTGATGATGTTACCTCGTTCTTTATTTGTAAAGTTTAATATAATGAGATTTTCAGTTTAAAAAACACAAAAACCCCGAATAGAGGCACTTTTTTTTAAGTGTCCACTATTCAAGGTTCAGTTCAGTCACTACCTAATTGGCCATTTTTTAATAGTGCTTGAAACATGTTGGACATTCATATTCCCCCTAGACTAAACTAGAACTGTTAGTATTTAATCCAATTAGAACTTCTAACTATTAAAATATATATGACCAGGCTAAAGTTGCAATAATGTAAATAACGCCTACAAAGAACATAATCATAACAAGGAAGCCCATAATATCTTTTAACTTTAAGCGAGATAAGGCCAACGCTGGTAAAATCCAAAATGGCTGAACTAAATCATTCCATGCATTCCCCAACATAACAGACATTGATGTTTCTGATAAAGATGCCCCTAACTCCTTAGCTGCCTCAATCATAAATGGACCTTGAACAGTCCAGTGCCCACCAGCAGAAGGTGCAAAGAAATTAATAAAGAAGGAACTTATTAACCCCCAAAACGGTAGTGTATGTTCAGTGGATAAATCTACAAAGATTTTGGCAATTGTGTCCACTAATCCCGATGCAGCCATTATCGCCATAATACCTGCATAGAACGGGAATTGAAGTAATATCCCTGAAATAGTTTTAATACCATCTGCTAAATGCTCAACATAACGTGCAGGCGTTCCTAATAAAATAATTCCTAAGAATAAAATAATGAAGTTTAAAATATTTAAGTTTAACGAATTACCATTTGTGAAATAAATGACAATATAAACTAACCCCAACACACCAATTGTATAGGCTAAAATACGGCTATTGTTCAATTTGTTCGCTAATGTATTTTCTTCTAATAAGTTTAGTTTCGCTTTTGGTTGATCTGCATATAATGCCGGATCAATCTCAACAATATTGCTTGGATTTTTTGGATGTAACATCGCATTAAATAAAGGCAATGTGATTAAAAGTACAACTGTTGTTAAAATCATTGGTACACTAAAGATTGTGTCAGAAAGTGAAACCAAGCCCATTGCATCCTCTAAAAAGTGACCAGGTGTTGAAATCAAAATCGGAATAGAAGCCGACAAACCTAAACCATAAAAAGTAAAGCCAGAATAAGCTGCTGCAATAATTAACGGATAGTGGACCCCTTCAACCTTTAAAGCTAGTTTTTTCGCTATAATTCCACCAACTACTAAACCAAAGCCCCAGTTTAAATAACTACCAATACCACCGACAAGCGTCGCCACAATTACTGCCATTTTTGGTGTATGAACCATACTTGCAATTTTATTTAAAAATTTATCAGTAACGGGCGCTGTTGCTAGTACGTAGCCCATAGCAAGGATAACAGCCATTTGTGTTGTAAATGCTAAGAGATCCCAAAAACCGCTACCCCATGCTGTAGTTAAATCTACAAAGCTAACATCTTCAACAACTAGAGCTAAAACAAATGTCAATAATGTAAGTCCAATTGCAAAAACAAATGGATCTGGTAAATACTTTTTCATTATTTCTGTGAAAAAATTCGTTAACTTTTCCATACTATATCCCCCTTGATGTTTACGACTAAGAAATTTTTGGGAAGTATCCCTAAAGCGATAAAACATGATAAAATATAATCACAATCTATACATTTTGGAGGTCTTTTCCTTGCAAAAATTAACTAGTATATTAGTGACCGCTTATGCAAAAGCACCCCAAGGCACATCCATGTACGAAATGTACAAACATGCTGGCATTGTGTTAGAAATTGATAAAGAGACCCATCAAATTATTGATGCAGAATTCACATTTATCACAGGTCTTGCGCAAGATTTTTTTAAGCGTATGCTAGTTGGCTTTGATCTTACAGCCAACATTGATGAATTAATCAAACGTGTTGATGAGCACTACTATGCGCCTTCAAGTGGCTCAGTGGCAGTTGCTTTAAAATCTGCGCAAAAACGTTATTTAGAAAAAATCCAAAAGGATTATTAATTTTTTAGCACCGAGTTTAGCAAACTACTCAGTGCATAGTTATGCGTGGCAATTTTCAACGACGGTTGTAATACCAAGCCCCCCTGCTATGCATAATGTCACTAAACCATAACGTTTTCCTGTTCGTTCTAGCTCGTGGATAAGCTTTGTCATTAAAATGGCACCTGTTGCGCCAATAGGGTGCCCCATTGCAATAGCACCACCATTTGGATTTACTCGACTTATATCTAAATTAAGCTCCTTTATTACTGCGATTGATTGTGCTGCAAATGCTTCATTTAGTTCGATTACATCAATGTCATCAATCGATAAATTTACCTGTTTTAAAGCTTTCAATGTAGCGGGTACTGGGCCAATTCCCATAATTGATGGATCTACCCCCGCTGCCGCTTGTGCTAGTATTTTTACTTTTGGTCTATAACCAAGTTCTTCTGCCTTTTCTTTCGACATTAGCAACAATGCAGATGCGCCGTCATTACGACCACTGCTATTCCCAGCTGTGACTGAACCACCTTTACGGAAAACAGGCTTTAACGTTCCTAACCTCTCCTCACTCGTTAAAAATGGATGCTCATCTATTTTAAAAATCTCCACTTCTTTTCGTTTTTTCACTTCATAAGGTACAATTTGTTGGGCAAAGTACCCTTCCCGTATTGCATATGTTGTACGCTCTTGGCTTCGATGTGCAAAAGCATCCTGCTCTTCACGTGCAATCGAATATCTCTCTGCTAAATTTTCCGCTGTCTCCCCCATTGTGGAAATACCATATACTTCAAAGGGTTGAGACCCTGGCTGACTTTCTGTATTCGGATCTAAAATAGAAGCATTTCCAACACCATATCCATAGCGAGCGTTTCGCAAATAATAAGGTGCTGTACTCATAGATTCTGTCCCGCCAGCAATAATAATTTCGCTGTAGCCAAGTGCTATCTGTTGTGCTGCATTATTTATGGACTGTAGACCTGAGCCACATTGGCGATGTACCGTATAACCAGGCACAGAAATCGGTAACCCTGCTCGTAATGAGGATAGACGTGCAACATTTGATTGATCCGCACTTTGTTTTGCTTGTCCTAAAATCACCTCATCAACTAGTCCTGAATCTAACTTTGTTCGTTCTAGAAGCGCACGGATAACTTTCTCACCAAGAAAATCTGCTGTCTCATTCATTAATGAACCACTTAATTTACCAATTGCAGTACGAACACCATCTACAATAACAACTTCTCTCATGATTTTCCCTCCTATTTCAACATATTAACGAAACTTGCTTCCGTACTTGTCTCTACTTGTTCTAATGTAGCTCCTGGCATTAATTCGACTAAATATAATTGTCCATCGAGGTAATTGAAAACGGCTAACTCTGTAATAATCGTATCCACACTTCTTGTTGACGTAATCGGGAATGTACAATCCTTTAAAATCTTGCTTCTTCCGTCCTTTGAAGTATGCGACATTGTGACAATGACCTTTTTTGCTCCAATTAATAAATCCATTGCACCGCCAACACCGATAATATTTTTCCCTGGAACTGCCCAGTTTGCGATACGTGCATGCTCATCTACTTGAAGCACACCTAAGATTGCCACATCTACATGGCCACCTCGTATCATGCTAAATGATTCTGCACTATTGAAAAAGGATGAACCAATGGCTTCTCCAACTGGCATCTTCCCAGCGTTTACTACATTTGGGTCAATATCCTTTTCATCAACCCCTACCACACCGAGCATGCCATTTTCTGTGTGGAAGTAGACATTGTCATTGTCAACATACTTTGCTACCAGTGTCGGAATACCAATTCCTAAATTAATAATTTGTCCATCTTGTACTTCTTTTGCAGCTCTTTTCGCTATTAGCTCTTGAATTGCATTAACCATGCTCTATTACGCCCTCCCTCGTTAAAATCTTCTTCGCTACAATAATTCGATCTATGAATAGATGCGGGGTAATGATCTCATCACTTTTCAATTCACCTGCTTCTACAACCTCATCCACCTCAACAATTACTGTTTTGGCCGCTGTCGCCATTAAAGGATTAAAGTTACGAGCTGTTTTGTAATACACTAAATTACCGAGCGTATCAGCCTTGTATGCTCGAATAATAGCAACATCCGCCTTCAGCGCCTTCTCAAACACATATTTCTCACCATCTATGATCTTTGTTTCTTTGCCCCTTGCT
This sequence comes from Lysinibacillus sp. NPDC097231, assembly GCF_044761885.1. Classification (NCBI taxonomy): domain Bacteria; kingdom Bacillati; phylum Bacillota; class Bacilli; order Caryophanales; family Bacillaceae; genus Lysinibacillus; species Lysinibacillus sp. NPDC097231. Next base: position 15,307 of record NZ_JBIWDH010000028.1, read on the forward strand.
AAATCTGTACCTACAGATGTTTTTGTATAATAACCACCAATCCCTGCACCTCCTGCTCGAATGGATTCAGCTAAAGTGCCTTGAGGCAATAAATCAATCTCAATTTCACCGCGTTGAAATGCCTCACCTACATCCCGGTTTCCAGTAAAATAAGAGCCAATCGCCTTTTTTACTTTCTTTTGTTCTAGTAATTTCCCAAGGCCTTTTCCTTTTTCCCCCAGATTATTACTAATAATCGTTAAATTATTTACGTCTAGTTCAACAAGGGCATCAATTAAAGTTAATGGACCACCAACTAAACCAAATCCACCAACCATAATTGTTTGTCCGCTTTCTACGCATGATAATGCATGCTCTACAGAATCATAAATTTTCATCATACTCACTCCGTTATTTTTTAATCAGGGCGTCACTTATTTCAAACCAAGCAGGAATACCTGCTGTTAGCAAGCAAATATAGCCAAGCTCTGCTAGTTCCTCTTCCGCTACACCTACTTCTCGTGACTTTTTAGCCCAATAATCTGTTTCTTTATTTTTTAAAACTGTTGTATAAATTCCTGTCATAAGGATATATTTCATTTGTGTGGACACTACATTACCGTTAAGTAACTCCGTCTTTAAAGCGTTTTCATCTTTTGCTACCAAATGAGAAAGTAATTTTTCAAAATATGCTTTACTTTTCTCTGTCGAAGCAAATGTACTGTAGTACTTCACAATATCGAATATTGACGCTTCATGTGAAATTTTATCAACATCAGTATTCATTAACTCTAAGGCATATTCAAATGACTGCAAGCCAATTTGTAGCGCTTTTTCTCCACCGTAGTTAAATGCTACAAGTAAGTATTCAATTAATTCTTCTAGTGTGGCACCACCATCTATAGCTCCTTTCGTGTGGTACACCATACTACGTGCATAATATCTTGCCGCATTCATACCGACTAACAGAATGTCTTTTTCTTTCACAGACAGTACTCCCGGTGCCATTGCTGCACCTCGAAGCGCTGTATAATGATCTAGCATTTCCGGATGATTGTCGTGCATTTTCTGCACCCATCCTGGTACAACATCATAAACTTTTTTGAAATACTCTAAGCCTGTTACCATTTAGAAACTCCCCTTTTTTGTATAAAATTGAATTAAAAAAGGCCACACCTCCCCTAAAGCACGGGTTTTACCGTACGTTAGAAAAAGTGTAGCCAACAGTCAAGCAGGGAAAGTAAAAAAAGGTCATTTTTCTACGACTGCTCGATAGGCACTTAATTTTGGTTAATTTATTATTTACACAAAATTATAAAATTTGCAACTATTTTTTTATAATCTCTCTAAAAAACGTTGAATCACTGGGTTAACATCTTTTCTTTCTTCGAAAACCAATGTGTAATGATTACTGTTAGATGTATACTTCCAGATATTTTTGGCATTTTTTAGTGTTTCAGCATAAGACTCAGCTAAAAATAATGCAGGCATAGCTCCAATTTCACCAGTTGAATGAATTAAAAGGATTGGGCATTCCACATTTTTAAAGATTTTTTCAGGTTTATAGTCATAAAAACTTTGGAAGTCTTGACGTATTTCCTCTTCATTAGATTTATTTTCCCAATGCTCATCTTTTTTCGCAATCTCATAGTTTCCTACATTCGCTAAATGTTCAGTCCACTCGACTCCAAGACGTCCATAAATCCCTTTAATTTCTTGGATGTAAGATTCAGCTGTTTCGTACTGCTTACTAATACGTCCAAGTGAAGGCTCGACGATTTGACGTTGGTGATCTGTACAAGTTGCAGCTCCATCAAGCAATATAACCCCCTTGACATCACTGCGTTTACTAGCAACATTCGCCATAATAAACGCCCCCATTGAATAACCCATTAAAATTGGTTGATTAATATTCAATGTATCAATCAAGGCTAAAATATCCTGAGTATGTAACTCTATTCCAGTATTTTCTGAAGCCGGTCCACTATTGCCACGGCCTTTTAAATCCACTGAGATAAAACGATATTCACCTTTTAATAGCTCCGCATAATAATGCATTTGCAGATGATTCCCAGTCAATCCATGTACCGCTAAAATAGTACCTTTCTCACCTGGGTAATCTGCAAAATGTAATTCACTGCCATTAATATTCATTGTTTGGTACTTCACTGCCATCATCCTCCATGTAAAAGTTAAAGCTAGTTTTACACCCTAAATAAAAAATAGTCAAATTTTTTTCTTTTTTCAGATTCATATAATTTCTATAATTGGTTTTTTTATCTCAAAAATAATTATTTAAATATAATAAAATTAACCCCTCGAATTACCAAAATATAAGATACACTATTTGAAAAGGCGAAGATAAGGTCATAATGAAAAGAAAAATATTTATTTTATTTGAAATGTATCAGTATTTATTAAATCTGCATCGTTAGCTTAAGATTTGTTCCCAATATCTTTGGTAAAAAAGCCTAATCGGTTATTTATGAATATGGCCCTAGTGCTGAAAAAGGCACAATTCATCTTCAAGAATTGCGCCCGATTGTTGTTCATCCTGCCTCAAAAAATTTCTAATTCTTTTTGCAAATCACTTCACTTGCTTATTTTTCACATCCTGCATTCCAACGCATACATTTAGTCATTGACTTTTTCCTTACAAAAGAAAAAACACCCAATGTAAGCGAGCAGACTAGTCCAATTTTGAAATGGATAGTTAGAACACTTACATAGAGTGTTTTAAGTACATCTATATAGATGGTTGAGGTTATGAAAGAAATTTAATGACGTTTTTTATTTGCTATTGAACTGAATTAAATATGATATTCAATCTCGTCAACGAAATCCCATTCATATGGTGTTTCTTGGTAAACATAGTAATTCAACCAGTTTGAGAATAATAAATGTGTGTGGGCACGCCACGTATTCATCGGTTCTATTGTTGGATCATCATTTGGGAAATAATTGACAGGCACTGCGATATCTAATCCTTTCGCAACATCTCGGCTGTATTCATCTGCTAATGTTGTCGCATCATATTCCAGATGGCCTGTAATCATAATGTTCTTATTATCCTTTGATTGCACAATGAAAACACCAGCATCCTCAGAATAAGATAGTAAACGCAAATCTGGATGGTTTCGTACTTCTTCAATAGAAACAGATGTATAACGTGAATGTGGTGCTGTAAATAAATCACTAAATCCACGTACTAAATCTACTGTTAAATCCGTGATGACATGAGAATAAACACCCGAGCATTTAGCAGATAACTCAATTTTTCCAATACCATAATGATGAAATAATGCTGCTTGTGCACCCCAACATATATGAAGGACCGATGTTACGTTTGTCTTGGACCAATCCATAATTTCTGAAATTTCCTGCCAATAGTTCACTTCTTCAAAGGCCATTTTTTCTACTGGTGCACCCGTAATAATCATACCATCATAACGGCGATGACGAATTTGATTGAAGGTCGTGTAAAATAGCTGTAAATGTGATTTACTGACATTTTTTGATTCGTGTGTAGCTGTATTTAGAAATGTAATATTCACTTGTAACGGTGTATTACCTAGTAAACGTAGTAATTGTAGCTCTGTTTTTTCTTTTTCCGGCATTAAATTTAAAATTAATATATTTAACGGACGAATTTGTTGAGTTTTTGCTCTATCCTCTTCCATGACGAAGATTTTTTCCTCACGTAAATGTTCTCCAGCAGGTAAGTTTTTCGGAATATTAATTGGCATTTTGCTTTCCCCTCTCTTTTGGTTCTCTCTTTAAGATCATTTAGTGTCTCAGTGGTAATGCACGTGTCTTCGTGCAAAGTTCAATAAGGCTTTCCTGAATTATCAGTCTCACCATCATAAATAGTAAGTAAATTAAAAAATCCCCCTCATTCCATATGAGATAGAATGAGAAGGATTTTAACCACGTTCACTCTTATCTCTCAAAGGAAAAATCCTTTGCTGGAATTAGCACCTTTCTAACTAATGTTAGAGGTTGCTGAAGCGTCGTAGGGCCAAATCCCTCAGCTTCTCTTGATAAGATTATTTAATTAAAAAGAATTGTAACATGAACAATTAAGAATATCAATAATACATAGAATATTTTGTCATTACCATGCATGGCATTCTGTCATTTGTTCAACACTAATCTATGGAACAAACCTTGTTTACCTCATGAAATCTTATGGTAAACGTGCTGTAATTATGTTAACATATACCTTTAGTAACAGAGAGGAACGTGAATAGTTTGATTAAAATTGAATTTCCCAAACCAGATGTAGTCATTCGCCAACGCGAACAAGATGTAAAACCAGGTGACGTACCAATCACACCGTACTTTGGTTTTATTGATTTCCATAAAATCACACGTGAAAAAGGCGGCATTTTCTTATTCTATAATGAAAAGAACGAACTTTTATTTGTTGGTAAAGCCCGTAAAATTCGTCAACGCATTAAAAAACACTTTGAAGACAATGTGTCACCGATGAAAAATCATCGTGATGAAATTTTCAAAATTGAAGTGTATGAAGTAGAAGATGCAATGGAACGTGAAATTTACGAAACGTATGCGATTAATGTTTTCCGCTCCAAGTACAATGTCGATAAAGTATTTTATTAAGAATACTGTGCCTGTTTCATAATAAATAAGAATCTGCTGGCTATCTGTAAAATAGGTGTTAACCTACTTGTACAGAGCCTTGCAGATTCTTTTTTTGAATACCGTCATTCTAAAAAGAAAGCTTTCCGTTCTTTTGCAATCCAGTCCTCGAGCTCATGATCATCGCGCTTTACTAATCGATTGATCAGGACGTCATGCCAAATATAATCCTCTAATAAATAAATATGGACAGGATCATTGGTGATAAAAGCTATTTCTTGATTAGACGGTGAATGACCATAAATCATTTCTTGACCATCTATCGATAAAATAAACCAATGGGGTGTAGAAGTTTTTCTCGTATAGTGGGTGGCACGGTGTCTGTCTATAGAAGCTAGATGCTCCTCCACATACAATGTAATGCCATGTACCGGAACATGCTTGGCCACCCCTTGGATCTCTTCTCGCAATACATCATACATATCTTCCCACATGGATAGCATGACTTTCTTCTCCGCTTTTTGTAATAATGACTGACAATAATTGACGATCGTCTCTTTCCCTTTAAGCATTAACACTTTATGTTCCGTTTCCTGCTCTTTTGTTTCTAATTTTTCTAAATGATCACTGATTGACGTAAAATTTGATTGCCAACGTTGCTGAATTTGTTGTAAAAACATCGCTACTGGAATGGAAGAATAAGTCGTTTGATCAGCCGCTTCTTCTTTCAGTACTAACCCTTTTTCAACGAGTACATTCAATATGTCATAGATTCTGGCGCGTGGAATACCAGAGTTTTTACTGACTTGATAGGCACTAACATGACTATTTTGAACGAGTGCTGTATAGGCCTTAGCTTCATATTCAGTAAATCCCAGTTCTTTTAATTGGGCGATTAATGTATCCATCCAATCCCTCCATTTCCTTTATTATAGAATAATGTAAAGAAGATAACCAACGAAAAAAGTTAGTCTTTACAGCGCTCCGAATTTTAGTTACTATTTCAGTAGTAACTATCTAAAGAGGTGTAAACATGCTATTTGATTTGGATTTAAATGTAGTAATATTATTAATTTCATTTGGGTTTCTTGCTGCCTTTGTAGACGCAGTTGTTGGAGGGGGTGGCTTAATTGGATTACCTGTTTTGATGTTTGCTGGTTTAAATCCAGCGGCAGCAGTGGCGACTAATAAGCTTGCAGGTACTATGGGCTCTTTAACATCCACCATCTCCTTTTATCGATCTGGCCAGCTAGAAATTCGTTCTGTTCTCAAATACTTTCCACTGGCCTTTGTGGGATCACTTTTTGGGGCTTGGACTGTGCATTTAATCAATCCTGAATTATTAAAACCACTCATGCTCATAATGCTTGCTGCGGTTGCAATCTATACAATCTTTAAAAAAGATTGGGGATCGGTATCTGCTGTCAAAAATTTATCGACTTCCCGTTTAATTTTGTTCATGTTTTTGATATTTAGTATTGGCTTTTATGATGGGTTTCTCGGTCCTGGAACTGGTTCATTTTTAATCTTTAGCTTTTTGTTAGTCGGCTTTGATTTTTTAAAAGCAGCAGGAAATGCCAAATTTTTAAATTTAGCAAGCAATGTTGCAGCTCTTTCGATGTTCGCCTACTTAGGTCACATTCAATATGTCTATGGCTTACTAATGGGGGTAGCTCAAATTGGCGGTGCCCTACTAGGGTCACGTGTGGCGATTAAAAAAGGAAGCGGCTTTGTTAGAGTTTTGTTTATCATCGTTACTATTACGTTGTTAACGAAAAATACGTATGATTACATCGTTCATTAATGAATGGACATTTAAAAACGCCGTAGATTTTTAACTCTACGGCTTGTTAGCTTGTCGACAAACTTTGGCGTCCAATTCCTTTAATTCGGAGAAGCTATCTGTCGCTTCAGTGATTCTATCCGTCGTTTCGGTAGTTCTTTCCGTCACTTTGGATGGTCTTTCCGTCACTTCAAATTCTATCCTTCGCTTCAGAGGTTCTTTCCGTCGTTTCAGTAATTCTTTCCGTCAATTTAGATGGTCTTTCCATCACTTCAAATTCTATCCGTCGTTTCAGTAGTTCTTTCCGTCACTTCAGTAGTTCTATCCATCATTTCGGTGATTCTATCCATCTCTTATTATCTACAATTGAAACGCCGTAGATATTCTATTTCTACGGCGTTTTCTTAGTTAGATAAATAATTTTTCTTCTTTAAATTTATGACTCGTTACTAAGCTCACAATAACAAAAATGAAAAAGGATGCAACAATTGGAATGGTTACTGTATGCATACCAAAGACGGACGGATAAAAACGATCAATAACAATATATAAAGTCATCCCCGAAATCATCGACGTAATGGCACCATATTTATTGGCCTTTTTCCAATAGAGCCCTAATACAACAGTCCAAATAAAGACTGCCTCAAGGCCACCAAAAGCAAATAGATTAAGCCATACTAATAAGTCTGGTGGATTTAGTGCAAAGATGATCACTGCTAAGCCAATAACTGTTGTGACAATAAAGCTTGCACGCTTAATTTCCGTTTCATTAGCTGTTGGCTTGATATAGTTTAAATAAATATCTTTCACAACAGTGGAGCTAACGAGCATAAGAAGCGCGTTAACTGTAGACATTGTCGCTGCCATTGGTGCAGCTAAGACAATACCAGCTAAAAATGGTGGCAAAACCTTCAATGTCAGAAGTGGCATTACTTTATCTCCAATTTCAATCCCTGGTATCACTGGACGTGCTAAGACACCAATTAAATGCATACCAAACATAATTGTCCCGATGGCAATAGTGCCAATGATAATCGCTAAATGCATACTTCTTGAATCTTTATAGCTCATGGCACGAACTGCGATTTGTGGGAGCCCCACAACGCCAACCCCGATTAAAATCCAAAATGTAGAAACGTATAAAGGCGTTAATTCTCCTTGTGCTCCAAATGGAGACACAAAATTCGGGTTCTCTGCCACAAGGGAAGCCATAATTTGATCGATTCCTCCGCCAGCGATAATTGTTCCAATTAATAAAACAATCGTTCCAATGACCATAATGGAGCCCTGCACTGTATCCGTTAATGCCACGGCTCGGAAGCCTCCGATAATAACATACACTAACACAGAAATGGCAAAGATAAAGAGTGCTGTTGTGTAGTTTAAACCTGTTAATGATTCGATGAGGCGCGCACCACCTACCCATTGTGCCATCATTGCAGAAAATAAAAAGATGATGATACTTATGGCTGATAAAAAAACAATGGCGTGGCTTTTATAGCGTTCTCGTAAAAAATCAATTAATGTAATAGCTTGATAACGTCTTGCGATAATGGCAAATTTCTTCCCTAGTATCATCAGTACGAAGTAGCCAGCAGGAAGTTGCGCCATTGCCAATAATACCCAGCCAAGTCCTTTCGTATAAGCAACCCCTGGACCACCAATGAAGCTACTTGCACTACCATACGTTGCAATCATGGTCATCGCAAGAAGGAACCCACCCATTTCACGACCACCCAGGAAATATTCTTGTAAAAATGAATTGGATGAGCGTATATGCTTATTCGACCAGACACCAATACCAAAGATGATGACTAAAAATATTAGCAGTGGAAAAATAACTTGCCAGTGCATTATTGATCCACCTCCTCATCATCAAATGGGACCTCTTTGAAAAAGAGTTTCATAACGAGCCAGATTAAAATAATCATAAAGCCTGTCCCTGCGATACAGCTGTAGAAAAACCATGCAGGGAAACCAAGTACATAAGTATAGCTTGTCGGATCACCAGAGCCTAGTCCATAGGCAAAGCCGAACCAAATAGCAAAGTTGACAATAACAAGTACGATGCCAATAAGCGCCTCTCGATGCGCAATTTTAAAACGTTGATCTTTCAAAATATATAGTCCCCCTAACCTACTCTATTTTACTGATATGTTTGTATTATAGGAACCTTTGTGAAAAAAATAAATGTTTGATTAAAATAAGATTTAATTCTTGCTTTTCTCTCGGGACATTATTTTTCAAATCTACGCTTTAAAAAATGACGGAACATGAAAAGGCATGAGTCCGTTACAAAAGAACTCATGCCCAAACTGATGCTAAATGTAATATCTATGTCTAATTCATTTATGGTTGCTGTTTATGATGTTTTAGTTAAGATAGATGGCATATTCATCTCCAAGATAGATGTCTTTAAGATAGATATCTTCAAGATAGATTTTATCAAGATAGATGTCATCAAGATAAATTTTCTCAAGATATTCTTTTTCCACATAGTCCTTATCTGTTACAACTATATAGTTAAAGTCCACGTTTGCTTTCCCATCCGCAACAACGGTTACAATTTCGGTTGCATCGTCAAAGTCGTCGCCGCTAAGAACGCAAGTATATTTGCCCGGTTTAAGATTATCAAAAGAAATTTCGCCACCGTTGTTGATGACACCATTGTAAACTACATTGCCATTTTCGTCGGTAACAACCAACTTGAACCCGACATCATACTTATCTTTTACAAATTCATTCCCAACAGTATCATTTCGTACAAAGTAATCAGCTACAAGGTCATCACGTACCTTATTATCATCTACAAGGTCAGTTCTTACCCATCTATACTCCTTAAATTCATATTTACCTGTTGTAAACCATTTAATACCGTCTTGATTGTGGAAATACAGATAAACTATGTCACCGTGGCCAGCAGGCATATCAACAGTAACTGTGTTGCCATAATGTTTCGGTGCATTCCCAGGGAAATCCTGAGGGTTATTTACGACATAAGCGCCGACATCCGCTGCTATGAGTCTATCGTCGAAGGAGATTGTTAGTTTATCATTAGCTATTTTTACATTATATTTATATCCGCTTGGTCTATTTTGAGGACTTGAATCCGCAATATCATACCAAATGCCGCCTTCAGCACTCGCAGCAGCAACATTTACCGCAACATAAGTATGACCATTATTAAATGCATTATCAGACAAACTTACTAATGTTTTAGTTTCATCAGAGGATACATCTTTTGCATATACAGGCGCATAGTAAGGCTGATATTTTTTTTGCCATACTGGCTGATATTCTTTTTGCCATACAGGTTGATACGTAATTTTTTCATGTTGTTTGGTTACATCTACATTTACTTTCAACGAACCGACAGCAGGCTGTACTTCAGGCAATTTACCAGCAGTGTGGCTAAGATTGAACTGTGTTGCGCCTTTTTTAGGAGCTTCTTGGGGGAAATATTCCGCACTAAGAAGTTTCCATCCATAATCGGTAACAACACCGAAGTGCTGATTACTTTTGTAAGGTTTTACGTTTTTAAATTCTAATATTTGGCCGTTTTCGTCAATGAAATTGATGTTTGCGTAACCACCGAGTTTATCAGGGTTGATAAAGTGCCAGAAGATGCCTTCGCCGTCCGCTTTGTAGCCCTGAACGAAGTCAGTTTCGCCCTTTTTATCACTAAGATCAAAGGTTTCGCCTTGTCTGTAATCTAACCAGTCAATAGGTGCTTTATCGGCTTGATGCAACGGGTAGGAAGGTACTCCCGTTTTTGGGTTTTCACCAATTGGATCAGACTGATTGCCATTATTTCCGCTATTGGCGCTTGCACTTATTGTTGCATATGGAATCATCACTGCTAAAACAAACACAAGTGTTAAGATCTTTTTAACTATTTTCATAAATTGTTTTACCTCCACCATAATAGAAAATTGATTTTTTATTCCCCAATTTTCTGAAGTCGGGTATCTTCGTTTTCAGCCTCATTGCTATCGTGCAACGTGGTTAAACGCTCATTTTCTTATGGAGTTGAGTTCTTCGTTTTCAGCCTCATTGCTATCGTGCAATGTGGTTAAACGCTCATTTTTTTATGGAGTTGAGTTCTTCGCTTTCAGCCTCATTGCTATCGTGC
>NZ_JBIWDH010000028.1:25897-65386 GCF_044761885.1 Lysinibacillus sp. NPDC097231
CGTGCAATGTGGTTAAACGCTTCATTTTTTTGGAGTTGAGTTCTTCGTTTTCAGCCTCATTGCTATCGTGCAACGTGGTTAAACGCTTCATTTTTTTGGAGTTGAGTTCTTCGTTTTCAGCCTCATTGCTATCGTGCAACGTGGTTAAACGCTTCATTTTTTTGAGTTGAGTTCTTCGTTTTCAGCCTCATTGCTATCGTGCAATGTGGTTAAACGCTCATTTTTTATGGAGTTGAGTTCTTCGTTTTCAGCCTCATTGTTGTCGTACAACGTGGTTAAACGTGAAATTGCGTGCTTTCTTTTAGTATCACCCCGATTCTTGATTCCCCCTAATTGAAAGCAGTCTAATATATATTAATTAATTTTTAAAATAATTCTCATCTTATATTAGCAAATTTGCAGTATTCTTTTACATATTTATAAACACACATTCTTATGGGGGCTAAATGTAAGTTATCAAGATGAGTCTGCTTTTTGTAATCTTAAAAATTAATTAAATTCTAATGGGTGTTGGACTAAAAAAGTGGTTACGAAAAAGGAGAGTATAGTCATATGGTGAAAAGTTGCCGTAATCTTAAATCAGTCTTATTTCAGTCGTAAATAAAATTTATAGTTTTATTTTTAGTCAATTTTTATAGGAGTCAATTTATTAAATCACAGGCATACATAAAAATCAATAACCATTTTTAATATTTGGAATTTTCCAGAAACACTGTGCTTTTTGACATAGTTAAACGCCGAACATAAAACCTAAAACACTGATCCATCCAATAATTTGAACGAAATCAGCGTTTTCTTATTCTGATATCTTACTTGAAAAGGTTAAGGGTATTCCATTTATTTATAATTGTTTAACAAAGTAAAATGCTTTATTGTTACTCTTTATTAATCTAATCTGCCCAGTTCGTAAATAAAACCCAACAAAAAAGGCATAAATCCTTGTTGGATAAACGCCCTTTTAGTTCAAACAGAATTATCCAGCTACAAAAACCCCTTGCAACATAGTAGGATTCTGCCATTGTGGTATATAACTCAATCTTTTTCTCTTGCTCTCTGTGTATCTCTTATATTCTTTTGAACTGTTATAGCTGCAAATAAACTAAGAACAAAAGCCATACTATAAAATCCTTTTTCGCTTAAAACTATACTTCCTGCATTGTATAAACCAATGGCCATTAATGAAATAGATACAATAAGTGCGAACCAACTAATACCATAATAAATATTAGTAACTGGTATTCCCTCATCTTTATCTCTAACTGCTTTTTGTAAAGATATCGCCGAATAAAGTCCGAATACTAAAACTGCAAAGTAAAATCCTTTTTCGTTCAATTGCATATTTGCGTTAAACAAACCTATAAGATAAGACGAAATACCTACTAATAGTGCTGCCCACGAAGCTCCTTTGAAGGGAGGGGTCGGTTCTCCCTCTTTCCTTACTTCTTTCACTTTTAAATCATTTCGTTTTCCTTTATCTACTAAAGCTTCATCGTCATTTGACATGCAATTTTTCGCCTCCATCTTTTAATCTAATAAAAAGAGAGCACTAGAAACACTGTAGTGCACCCTCCTACATCTATTATATAAAAATTCCTTACAAATAATATAATTTTTATTGTCAATTTCCGTTTAGGAATTGCATTCTTTCTTATCTTTCTTATCTTTCTTATCCTTCTTATCTAATTAAAGCCCACCTTACATTAAATAAGACGACCTAGAGGAGAAGGTGGTTACTCAACTATTCTCAAACTCATTATCTGGAATCAGACTTTATCTGCTTGCATCAAAGTGAATGTCGCTATTGTATGTTTCATGTCATTTTTGATTCCATAAAGCTTCTGTTGCTTGCATAGCTTTAGTATTGAAATTTTTTAAGTAAGCCTTGAAGCTCGTCTGCCTGTTGAGCCATCTCTTTTGCTGAAGAAGCCATGTTTTCTATGGAAGCTAGCTGCTCCTTGGCAGTAAATGTTACATGCTCTGAGCTTTCTGTTGCACTACTAGCAATGCGGGCCATTTCCTCTGTTGAAGTCGTCACTTCCTCAACACTTGCCGACATTTGCTCAGTCACGGCCGAAATGTCATGTAGCTGTGTACTAACGCCCTTAATAGACTGCATAATCTTTTGAAAGGCCTCTTTTGTTTCATCGACAACTTCTATACCTGCAGCTGTTTCCTTCGTGTTACTTGAAATAGCTGTAATGACATTGGACGTATCGTCTTGAATCGAAAGAATAAGGGCAGCAATTTGGTCTGCCGACTTTTTCGATTGTTCTGCTAATTTCCGAACCTCGTCTGCCACTATGGCAAACCCCTTTCCTTGTTCCCCGGCACGTGCTGCTTCAATCGCAGCATTTAAAGCAAGTAAGTTCGTTTGATCGGCAATGCTAGTAATGACATCAACTATATTGCCTATCTGTTGCGATTGTTCACCTAATATACGAACCTGTTTCTCTACATGATCAGATGAATCATTAATAATTGTCATTTGTGACATCACGCGATTTAAGGAATCATTTCCTTGCGCTGCCTCATGACTCATTAAATCAGCAGCATCTGAAACAGTTGAAGCGGTTTCGGCAACCTGCTGAATGCCAACTGCCATTTCCTGCATAACAGTTAAGCTTTGGCTTGTACTATGTAATGTCATTCTTGAGCCATTAGCTAGATCTTCTAAGGTTGATGCTAACTTCCTCGTCATTTCCGCTGTTTGCTGCGATTGAGATGTTAAGCCATCAGAAGATAAATCAACCTGTTGAGAGGTTCTTGCTGTTTGCTGCATTAAAACTTTTAAGCTTGTCAGCATTTTATTAAAAGATTGTGCAAGCTCTCCTGCTTCATCCTTTGAATTAATTTGCAGCTGTTTTGTTAAATCTCCTTCTCCTTCTGCAATATCTCGTAGTTGCTGATTCATTTCACGGAGTGGTTTTACAAATGCTCTCGTGGACAGGAAACTGCCTACTATTGCGATGACTGCTCCGATGAATAAGACAATTAACAGCTTACCAATAAATGAGAAAATAATGTTATTAACCTCATTTATTGTTACGCCAACAAACCACATTCCAATAATGTCTCCATTTGCATCCTTAATGGGTGCATAAAGCGTTAAGTATTTTGTTCCTACTACATCAGCTTCACCGATAAATGTTTCGCCTTTATTCATGACCTTTTCGATGACCTTTGGATCAGCATCCTTGCCAACTAAGCGTTCTCCATTTAGCTGTAAATTGGTAATCAGCCCTTTTGTACCTTGAAAAATGGTTACACCGCCTTCGATGCTTTCTCCTACTTCATCCACAAAGGCCTCTTGCTCTACTATCTTTGTATTCCCTTTGTAAAGCTCCCCATTTTTTATAGTCCAGTCTCCCTTAAATCGTTCTTCAAGTAGCTTATAACCTACCTTTGAAATATGTGTTATACTCTGCTCAAAATTGTTACGCAAGATATCTTTTACTTGCCCATATGAAACAAATGCAATCATAATGCTTAAAAATATAATAACTCCTACTAAAAGCATATTAAATTTTGTACTAATTTTAAAAGTACGCAAAAGTTCATTCTCTCCTTTCTCTTCAATATTTTAGTTCAAGATGGAAATGGAAATGAAATTTGCTTAAGGGCATGCAGAAATCAATCACAAGTCACAAAAAGAAACCAATATATGTATAAAATGTAAATCATGTTAATTAAACATTATTCTGAATATAGTTTCAATACATTATCGATAAATTAACATTTTTGACTTAATTTTAACTAAATTACTTAACTAGAAGTCAATAAAAGTGTTTATAAGCTTGAACATAAGCCATCAAAAAGGAATATTGAATGGTCTGAACATGATTTAAAAAGCTCAATGGAGAAATATAGCTTAAATTCCTTAGACGGTGCAATTAAATACATAATACAAACTTGAGTGCAAAAGAAGTGGCTATTTGAATCAAGGAGCAAAAAAAGAACTTCCATTTTTGCGGAAGTTCTTTATATCTATCGCCTTCTATCTAAGCCCCTATTAGCATTTATTTAACCCCACTCACATTGGTTTATACTCCTCAACATACATATCTTCCGAAACCATCCGTTTTGTATTAAATTTCCTTTCAAGATAGTTATTTTGGTTGCCACCCCAATAAAACCAAGCGATTTTTTAATTTGTGGATTTTATAGATAATTGCAATGCCTTTTTATCAATTTTTCCAACACTTGTTTTAGGTAATTCATCGATGAAAATAATTTTTTTAGGTATTTTGTAGCGACCTAAATACTTGCCGCACAGCTCTTTTATGTCCTCTAAAATTGTAACTTCCTTATCCTGACAAACGATAAATGCAGTCACAATCTCTCCCCAATATTCATCTGCTACTCCAATTACCGCGACCTCTTGCACTTGCTGATGGCGTAGGATGCATTGTTCTACCTCCTGCGGGTACACATTCTCCCCCCCAGAAATGATCATCTCCTTGCTGCGACCGACAATATAAAAGTCACCATCTTCATCCATCATGGCTAAGTCGCCTGTTTTAAGCCAGCCATCTTGCACTATTCTTTCAGTCTCCTGTTGATTATTCCAGTAAAATCGAAACATATGCTTTCCTTTAACAAAGAGCTCTCCCACTTCACGAGGAGCACAGCTTTGTCCTGCACGATTGATAATTTTAGCTTCATTGAATTGCATGCTCTTGCCCACTGCACCCTTTTTCAAATAAGCATCCTCACGCGAAATATAAAAATTGTTTGGCCCCGCTTCTGTTAAGCCGTAGCCCTCTTTAAAAAATAACCCCTTCATAAAAAACGCGTCATATATTGGATACGGGCAAGGTGCACCACCTGATAAGAATACTTTCATTGAAGGAAAACTACTTTTCATAAAATAGTTTGTCGCAATCATCGCTTGATACATTGTTGGCACAAAAAGAGCAATAGTCGTCTTATACTGATTAATGGCCAAAAGAGCCGTTTCGGCATCGAACTTATCACCAATAACAACCGTACCACCGGCCATTAACAGCGGAATACATAGTGCATTTAACCCTCCTGTATGAAACAACGGCATATAATTTAATGTGCAATCATCATCACTTAAGCCCCAGCTAATAATGGTATTCATCGCATTCCAATTCACAGAATTAAAGGAAAGTACAACCCCCTTGGCCTTTCCAGTTGTGCCCCCTGTATAAATCATAAGCCAAGGATCATTCAGATCTACCTGTCTAATACTTAAGCTACCAACTTCACAAGCTAAGTGAAGAGGATGCCTATTTTCTAAAGATAAAGGGCAATTCATTGCATCATCATATAAAAGTAAGGAAGGCGTTGCATCTGCCACAATCTCATTTAATTCTTTTGAACTCATTCGCCAATTTAACGGCACATAGATTAGTCCCCTTAAACCACAGGCAAATAATACGGCAAAAAGTTGGATGTGATTCTTCGCAAATACGGCTACACGACTTCCTATCTGTAAGTCTTGACTTTCAAAAAAATGGCTCCATTTTGCGATTTCCTCTGTTAATTGCTGATAAGTCCATTGCTCCTTCGTTTCTAGGTTTACTAATGCTATACGTTTAGGTGTTAACGATGCACGCTTTAATATCCAGGCTTGCTCTACAAACATCTTGAAAGCCCCCTTATCACATCATGATTGCGCCATCCACATGTAACGTGTGACCGTGGACATAGGAAGCCTCATCAGATGCTAAAAATAAATAGGCATTGGCAATATCTCTTGGTGTTCCTAATCTTTGCAGTGGTACGATTGAGCGCATTTGTGCAAGAATATTTTCAGGCATCTTTTTCACCATCTCCGTTTCCGTAAAGCCAGGTGCCACTGCATTCACGTTGATGCCCTTACGCCCTAATTCCTTCGCCCATGTTTTGGTCATGCCTACAATAGCGGCTTTTGTTGCAGCGTAATTCGTTTGACCAACATTGCCATAGACACCACTTACAGAAGATGTATTAATAATTTTTCCTTCACCAGCAGCAACCATATGTGGAATAACCTCCTGTGTACAATGAAAAACCCCAGTTAAATTAACATCGAGCACCTGTTGAAACTGATCCTCTGTCATTTTTGTCAGCATGGCATCACGCGTAATACCTGCATTATTCACTAAAATATCCACTCGACCAGCGTGCTCGATGGCCGTTGCCACCAGCTTCTTTACACTTTCCCTATTTGCTACATCTACTTGTACAAATAATGCCTTATCCCCTAATTGCTGCGCAGCTGTAACTCCTGCCTCTTCATCATAATCAGCAATAAAAACAAACGCACCTTCTTCAATAAATCGTTCAGCAGCAGCATAGCCTATACCGTTCGCAGCTCCAGTAATAATGGCAACTTTATTGTTTAAACGCATAATTTTTCCCTCCAATTTCTAAAAAGGCTTCGATTTCAGATGTAAGCTGTGCTAAATCATCAATTAATGGAGAATGACCACAATCCTTTAAGCTAACAAATTGCGCATTTGTGCCTAAATCATGCATAGTTTCATCCTTCATTTCCTCTGTGATGACGTAATCACGATCCCCACGTAACACTAAGACGGGGATGTTGATTTGCTGTACTTCATATGTGCCTTTGGCGACCTCATTATCAGCAGCACTTATATTAAAGACATTTAACGCGTGATACACCTCAGCGAGATTTCTTTGCGTCAGCATATCCTCTACATATTCTTTATAAAGTTCCTTACTAGGCTGTTGATGTGTATAAATTAGTGCGTTCCAAATTGACTGTAAGCCTTGCACATTTTGGGAATTATAGAAGCCCTGTACTAATTTTGTTTTAGATGTATCTATGAGTACCTCATTATAGGTAAACGCTCTCTTTAATAAGGCTTGATTTCCAGTCCCTAAATCCGTGTAAAATGGATAACCTCTTGTCGATGCTGAAGCTAGTAATATAAGTCGCTGACAAAGCCCTTGATAATTCGCAACAAACTGCATACATACTGCTCCACCCGTTGACCAGCCGATCATATCAAACTGTTTCAATTGCATCGTATCTACAAAAAGCTTTACATCATCGCTAAAATCTTTTATCGAGGCTATTGGAGTGCGATAAGAAGAACCCCCAAAGCCCCGTAAATCTAACGCATAAATTGTATACTTTTCATCCAACACGTCTATTAGAACGTCCCAATGCTTAGAGGATGTCATATTGCCATGAATAAGTAATAAAACCTGTTCTCCCCCTTGACGTTTACGATAAGCAATCGTTTCTCCATTTGATAGCTGAACAGTTTCTAACAATGCCCTTCCCCCTTATCCCCATCGGATTGTCATAGCTCCCCAGACATAACCAATACCTGCACTAACAAGTGTGACAATGTCTCCATCTTGAATGCGACCTTCTTCTAAAGCTAGCTGCAATGATAATATTTGATCAATTTGTCCAATATGACCAAATTCCTGTAAATAGATGGACTGTTCCTGCTGTAAGCCAAGCTCAGATAAAATATGATCATGGGCAGATCTTTTCATATGGAGCATAGCTAAATAGCCAATATTCCCCTCACTTAATCCACTTTTCGCTAAAGATGTTCGAATAACCTTTAAAAAATTGCTTAATGATTTTTGTTCTAAGCGCTCCTTCATTCCAATTGGATCGATAACATCGAGCTGATATAAATGATGCTCTAAATCATAAGGTGTTAAAGGTTTCTTTGTACCACCAACAGGTACGACAACATCTTCCGAAAAAGAGCCATCTGTCATTATATCCGCCTCTAATAAGTGGTTTTTGTCATAGTTCTTTTGTAAAAGAATGGCGCCACCACCAGCTGCTAAATTGTACATAAAGCGCGTTCGAGGATTGCTGTAATCAATAAAATCAACATTGCGGTAACCACCTGCCAGTAGGACAGTATGAATAGAATCATCCGATGCCATTAAGCTCTTGGCTAGTTTAAGCGCCATAATTGTCGTCCCACATCTTAATTGCACATCGAATGCCCAAGCATTTACTGCCCCCAGCTCCTCCTGCATTTTTATCGAGGCCGTCCACAGGGGATATTCCTTATGCTCCTCTCCTATATAAATCACAACATCAATATCTTTCGGATCAATATTAGCTTTTCGTATAGCCTCCTGAGCTGCCCATACACCCATTTGAACGGTATGATCATGCTCTCCAGGAATAGGCTTTTCATGGATGCCCATTTTTTGTCGGATAATGTCTTCTGGAATAGTAGAACGTACTGCAATTTCTTTGGATTTCATTTTCGTTTGTGGAATATAAATTCCTGTACTTACAATACCTACAGTCATTCAAATCGCTCCTTTTCCTGCGACAGGGCACCCGTTGTTTTTCTTTCTCTAAGCTTTAATCTCCATTTCCAAAACACCAGACGAAGTGATCCAATAATTCCTTTCGGGAAAAAGATGACCGCTGAAATATAAAGAATCCCAAAGAAAATAATCCATCGTTCAAATATTGGATAATTACGTGCCAGCCCTGAAAGTGCATGTTGTGCATATTCAATAACGGCCGCTCCTAGTAATGGTCCAATCAGTGTGCCCACACCACCAATAATCGTCATCAATAATGCATCTAACGTAATGTCCATCGTCATAACACTCGTATTGACAAATCGAAGTGATACAGCATATAAGGAACCTGCTAAACTAGCAACGGTCCCTGCAACAATGGATGCAATCACTTTATAATGTAAAGTGTTGTAGCCTAATGACTTTGTTCGTTGTTCATTTTCTCGAACAGCAATTAAAATTCGACCTGTAGGCGAATTTACGAAGCGGTAGAGTACGATAAATATTACGACTAAGCATGTCAACACAAAGAAATAAAAGGTCATTCTGTCTCTAAATATTTCTGGTGCTCTAAATGTAAAACCGTCGTTTCCGTAAGTGACAGAACGCCATTTTTCTGCCAATACTAAAAACAGTCCTGCAAAGGCCAGTGTCAGCATCGCAAAGAAATGGCTTTTTAACCGAAGTGTCAGTAACCCTACCAGGAAGCTAATGAATCCTGCTAGCAACATACCCACTACGATAGACAAGAAAAATATCGAAAGCGTTGCATCCATTTGTTTCAGCATGACAGCCGTCGTGTACGCTCCTATACCAAAAAACATGGCATGACCAAATGATACAATGCCTGTGTAACCTAGTAGAATGTCATAGCTCATCGCTAAAATCCCAAAGATAAAAATTTGTGTTAATAGAATCATTAGTGTTCTAGAATCATTGACGAAAGGGAGAAGTATTAAAATGGCTAACATTAGAAAAAAGCACACATATTGCAATGAAAGCTTCTTTTTCATGTTGTTCTCTCCTTTCGCATCGCAAACAGGCCTTGTGGGCGGAAGATTAAGACAATCGCCATTAAAATCATATTGACCGCTAGTGATAACACGGGCACATAATAAGCCATAAAGCTACCCGCTAGCCCAACTAAAATAGCCGCCAACAATGAACCTGAAAAACTGCCCATGCCACCAATAACTACTACGATAAAGCCTAAAATCGCATACTCCATGCCCATTTCCGTATAGATGACACCAGAATACGGAGCCATTAACATACCACTAAGGGCTGCAAGTGCCGCTCCCACCATAAAGACATATAAAAATACTCGCTTGATGTGAATACCAAGTGCTTGTGCCATTTCTTTATCCTGTACACCAGCTCGAACGATCAGCCCAATCTTTGTGCACTTTAGCATATACTGGAATATACCGAAAATCACAAAACCTACAACAATAATAAATAAGCGATATTTAATGATAATAATGTCCCCAATTTCCCAGCTGCCTGTTAAATAACTTGGCGTTTTTACGGCCACACCATTTGGACCAAAGAACACTTTTATCAATTCCTGCAACACAAGCATGAGCCCTAATGTAATTAAAATTTGCTGAATATGATTCCCATACACGGGTGTAATAATTAATTTTTCTGTGATAAATCCTAAAAGTGCACCTGTGACAATTGCCCCGATGATGCCAATGAAAAAGCTTTCCGTAAATATATAAGTAAATATCCCAGCATAAGCTCCCCATACAAATAATCCACCGTGTGCAAAGTTCAGAACATCCATTAATCCAAAAATTAACGTCAGGCCTGCCGCCAGTAAAAAAATCAACATGCCCGTCGCTAGTCCATTAATGACTAAATTTACGAACAGCTCCAATGAACCACACCACCTTTATCCGATTCCAAGATACTTTCTTTTGAGTTCTTCATTATGGATAAGATCCTGCATTTTTCCTGAGTGAACAGTTCTCCCGTCATCAATCAATGTATACGTATCGCCAATGCGGCTCGCCATCATAAAGTTTTGCTCGACAAGTACAATGGACGTTTGCTTCTTCATCTCAATGATAGCCTCCATCACTTTCTCCACAACGATGGGGGCTAGCCCTTTTGAAGGCTCATCTATCAAAATTAATTTGCTATCATTTATAAATGCCCTGGCCATGGACAGCATTTGCTTTTGACCACCTGAAAGATGTCCGCCTGCTTTCTTCCAAAACTTCTTTAAATCAGGGAACAATTCTAGCACATAATGTTGTCGTTCTAAAGTTGCTTCATCCTCTTTGCGCATGGCTACCTTCATATTTTCTTCTACGGTTAAATCGGCAAAGATCCCTTGATTTTCTGGTACATAACCTATCCCTAATTTTGCAACTTTGTAGGTTGGGCTTTTTTTAATAGAATGTGCACGAAATTCTACCTCTCCCTTCGTGGCAGGCGTTAACCCCATAATCGTTTTTAAAGTGGTAGTTTTACCTGCACCATTTCGACCAAGTAGAACAGTGACCTGCCCCTCCAATGCCTCAAAGTTGACCCCCTGCAAAATATGGTATTGGCCGATATGTGTGTGAACATCATTTAATTTCAGTAAGGTGTTCATCATACAGCCCTCCTAAATATGCATTTTGTACGGTTTCATTTATCATGATGTCCTCTGGTGTTCCATCCGCGAGTAGTTGACCGTTAAACAGAACCATAATCGTATCCGACAAATCTAGTATCATATCCATTTTGTGCTCGATAAGGAGAATGGTTTTATCACCCTGTTTTTTAATGGTGCGAATGACCTCTAAGATTGTGGGAACCTCCTCCAAAGACATGCCCGCGGTTGGTTCATCAAGTAAAAGGATTTCTGTATCAAGTGCTAACAACATAGCAATCTCAAGCTTTCTCTTTTCCCCATGAGACAGCATTGTCGTGAGGGCATCTCGTTTATTGTCGAGTAAAACAAGTGTTAATAGCTCCTCTGCTTTTTCAGTAATTGCTTTATAGCTTTGATAATGGCGAAATAATTGGTAGCGCACTTTCTCCTTGGATTGCACAGCCAAACGAACATTTTCTAAAACCGTCAAGTTCGGAAAAACATTGGTGATTTGAAATGATCGCCCTAGCCCCATACGTGTTCTTTCAACTGCAGATTTTTGCGCAAGTGATTGACCCTTAAAAAAGACATCTCCAGCAGTCGGCTTTAACTCCCCACTAATTAAATTAAAAAAGGTTGTTTTGCCAGCACCGTTTGGGCCAATAATGGATTTCAAATGTTTTTCTGGCATATTAAAACTCACTTGGTCAACAGCAGTGTGTCCCCCAAAGCGAATCGTTAAGTTTTCAGTTCGTAAAATAGGCTCCATACTTTTCTCCTTTCTAGTACTTCTATCCCTCTTCACTCATTCTCCTCTGAGATTAGATGAAGAGAGACAGAATTTTAGGGATTCTGTCTCCAACTTCACTAATTCATAATCGGAGGTGCTGTCTCTTCAGGACTAAGCTCACGAATTAGTACTGGAACCGGATAATCTACTCCATCTTGTTTTTCTAGACGGATTGAATACATCGACTGTAAAGCTTGATGGTCTTCTTTTCGGAAAGTCATCGTTCCTTTTGGCGTTTCAAATGACATTCCTTCCATAATGGCGATGAGTTTTTCCGCATCAGCATCGCCATTTGATTTTGTCAGAGCTTCCACGATTGAAATGGCTGCAGACATGCCTCCTGGCGTAAATAAATCTGGAACTTCATTGAAGCGTTTTTGATGCTCCTCAACCAACCATTTATTGACATCATTTTGTGGTAATGTGTGATAATAAACAGAGAACCCTTCCATACCTACTAAAGGATTCATGAATTTCAGGGCAATAATATCTGGTGCACCTGTAGAAATCTTAATGCCCTTCTCTTGGATTTTTAAATCCGCGATTTGATTCCAAGGTGAATTAGCACCTGCCCATACTACAAATAAATAATCTGGCTTGGCATTCATGACTTTTTGCAAATTAGAGGTAAAATCAGTTGCTGCTGGATCTGCATATTCCTCTAAGACAATTTCTGCACCCAGCTTTTCCGCAGCTGTCTTAAATGCTTTCACCCCGTCCCAGCCAAAAGAATAATCCGGCGCAAAAGTTGCGATTTTTACACCCTTGCCAGCGATCGCCGCTGCTGCTGCATAAGCATCCTGTGATGAATTTCGACCTGTACGGAAAATATATTTATTAAATTCTGAGCCAGTAATACTATCCGCAACTGCCGGCTCTACAACCATTATTTTTTTATATTCTTCAGCTAATGGTAAAACAGCGAGCGTATCACCTGAACTAGAGGAACCCACTAAGAAATCAACCTTGTCATCCTCTAATAGCTTTGTTGCTTTTTGTACCGCAACCTCAGGCTTTGTTTCTGTATCTTCATAAACAACCTCTATTTTCTTACCGTTAACCTCCATCTTGCCACCTGTAGCATATTCAATCCCTAAATCAAACCCACGCTGTGTTTGCTTCCCATACGACTCCAGAGCCCCAGTCAATGACGCAAGTACACCGATTTTAATAGTGCCCCCTTCCTCAGCATCCCCCTTTGTTTCATCTGCTGAAGCCTTACCATCCGTTGTACTATCCTTCGTTCCCTCCCCATTACAAGCCACCATCAACATTGCCAACATCAATAAAAGCACAAATAACCAATGCCTCTTCATCCCATAACTCCTTTCATAATGAGCGAAATAGAAAGCGCTTTCGTAGCTATGACACCACTATATAAAACCTTAGTTACAAATTAGTTACAAGATAGTTGGCTCAGTAACCTGAGCCAACTATCTCTGCAGCGAAAATGGAGCGCTAGCGTAATGACAGCTGCAAAAATCTCCGCGAGTGTAGCACAGCGCAACGATAGTGACAAATTCTTTAAGTAGCTGCCCTAAGGGGAGCTACTTTTTCTGTTACGAAAGTGAAGCATAGCGTAACGGCAGTGACAAAAATCTCTGCAGCGAAAATGGAGCGCTAGCGTAATGACAGCTGCAAAAATTTCTGCGAGTGTAGCACAGCGCAACGACAGGGACATCTTTAAATAGCCTCCCTAAAGAGTAGCTACTTTCTCTGTAGCAAATCACAACAAAAAAATGCTACTGCGAAGGTCATTCTTAATGCTTCATTAAAAAAAGGGAAATATTCATACAAATAAAGAAAACTTTCCATTTTATGTGCGAGTGTTCTGAAAAAATTTCGTTATAGTAGGTATAACGATCATACGAGGAGTGACAAAATGAATGATTTTATCGAGCGTCTTCAACGCCATGATGAAAAAGCACTTAAATATGTAGTTGAACACTATTTAGGGCTTGTAAAGGCAATTACTCTAAAAATTTTAGAAAAACCATCGGATTATATGCTAGTAGAGGAATGTGTAAATGATGTGTTCCTTCTAATTTGGCAAAAAAGTCATTATTTCACCGGAGACGAAGCGGATTTTAAAAAGTGGCTAGGGATGATTACTAAATATAAAGCGATTGATATTTATCGAAAACAGCAAAAGCATCTAGCGACTTTATCTATGGATAGTATTCCTCCTCTTATTGCTTCAGATAATATCGAGCAACAGCTTGATAGATTATATGCGAAAGAGCTATTACTTCTTGAAATAATGCATCTACCTGATTTAGATAGAGAGCTATTTTTAATGAGGTATTATCTAGAATATTCAAATAGTGAAATAGCGGAGATTCTACATATTTCAAAATCTGCAGTGGAAAGTCGTTTATATCGTGGAAAGAAAAGGCTTGCTAAAAATCCTAAATTAAAGGAGTGTTGGACATGAGTAAGGAAAAAAATTTCTTACAGTTGGATTTAGAAGATATCTCACCCGTAGTAGTCTCGAAAAATGAAAAGCAAAAGGTGATTAATACTATTTTACAAAAGCAACCATTGCCAAAGCAAATCCGTAAATGGACCATTGCTTCCATTCTAGCAATTGGAATTAGCTCAGCTTGCTTAGTGAATTTTCCATCTATGGCATCGATATTACCAATAAAGGATTTATCTTTAACAGCAAAACTCTATTCTAAACAGCATGAATTTATTTTTAATCGTATTTCGATATCAGAAAATACAGCATCTATTTACTTTAGCTGTGATATGGACTTTGCTACTGAATTCATAACTTTAGACATTGTTGATAACCTCGGAAATCAATACTATTATACAACTGAAACAATGACAACAAAAATAACTGATGATCATTCAAATGGGAAAGCTATAATAAGTGATTTTCATGCTAATGCGTCTTCAATATCCATCACGCCAATTGTCCATACAATGGATAAGGAAGGGAAAGTCACTAAAGAAATACTGGATACTATAAAAATTGATATAGATGTAAAGTGACAAAAAAGTTGTTACGAAGCATCCATTAAACAATCGTCCCATATTGAAGCTGTTGAATAAGATGAAACCAATCTACAGATCATTCGTAGTAATAGATAGTAGGATAAAAATAGTTGGCTCATATATTTATAGGGGGATGGTTTCAAATTGAAGAATTCTACGAAAGTAACAGAATGCCCAAAATGCGGTGAGAAGGAATTAGGGAAAGGCAAACATAGTGGATATGGTGCTATGTTCCCAGATGGTAAGATGAGTTTAGGTTCAGATGTTGAATACATTATTTGCACAGAATGTGGATTTATCATCGAAAGCTATGTAAAAAAGCCAGAGAAATTTAAAGGCACACTTTTTTGAGGATATATTGTAAATAAAACTCAGTGGATAAGTTTTAATATTCAAATATTCTATCATTTTTTAACGTTTATTTTATATAGAAACATAAAGGACTATCTTAATTAAGGATAGAAATTACAAATAACGGGCGCTATTGTTTTAAACACTTTATTCGTAGCTAAATATCTTCCATCAAAAATTAAAAAACTATATTTTTAACCCCGTCCTAATTTTAGAACGGGGTTGTGCTGATTCAAGTTTTTACAATAGGACCCAGCCAGAAAATAAATGAAATAAAAGGAGGAATCCGTTAAATTTATCGAGCAAGTAAATTCTTCAATTGATTCAAAGAATTTCATTGTGTCGTTTTATCAAATTCCTCTACCCTATCCAACCATTCATCCATAAGACTAGTAAATAAATTCGCTTGTTCAATTTGCAAATTATGTCCAGCCTTATCTAAAATCGTGAAGGTTGCTCTTGGGAACTTATCTAGAATATCGAAAGCATCCTGATAACCAACAATGGAATCCTGTTTGCCAAGCAAGAAAATACTAGGCTTGTCAAAGGTAATTTCGTCAACTGCAAAAGAAAAACCATAGTTTGTCTGAACTTTCTCTAGAAATTCATGATTCGCGATTGTACAGCCTGCTAGTACTTCTGTCGAATACCGATTCCAATTATATTCATCTAAAACAACTTGATGTGAGCTGAAATCTTCTAGTTCTTGTTTCGTTAATGTCGATAAAAATTCATCATCAGACATGACAATACTATGCTGTCCTGATACTGTTCGATGTTGTTTTTCAGGAATAATCAATGGACAAATAAACGCAGCCCCTAAAATTTTCTCATGATATTCCCTCATAATTCCTCGAACTAAATACCCACCATATGATTCGCCTATCAATAAATAAGGTTCATTTGGAATTAAGGAATGAATTAGTTCTATTACAGCCTCTAACATTTCATCTGAGTTATGGATCGTTTCGTAGTCTGTCGTCTTCCCCATACCTGGAAGGTCAATATAGATACGTTTCCAGCCTTCCCTTTCTACAAAAACAGGCTCCATACACCCCTTCATTAATCTATGGTCTGGCGAATATCCATGAAGCATTACGATGGGTGTTCCAGTTCCAATCACTTCATAATAAATATTCGCCTTGCTTACCTGACAAAATGGCATATTAGTTCCTCCAAATATTATTATAAAAAATAAATACCAACATCATTGAAATGAATTTCCGTTCCAGCTAGGCGCTTTGTTGCTGTCGCTTCGCTTTCGCACAGTAAACATTTGATGCTGTCGCACAGAGCAAAGCTTCCTTGGAGCGTCAACCAACACAATTTTTGGTCACGAAGACTTTATAGCTGAAAGTGATGCTTTTAGCCTTCGCTCCCCTATTCGCTTGCGCTCCAGGGTCCCATCTGTGACGCTGTAATCTGACCCCAAGGAGACGCCCAGTCTCCACTCCATTTCACAAGCTCTTATTACAAAAAATAGTTGTCATACCTAATATATACTAGCCCATTATTAAATCATAAACAACCATCGTCGATTCCATTGGTGTTGTATTTAATTCTTTTTTTAATTGCTGCACACACTTTTCATACCATTTTAAAGCAAGGGAGCGGTTTTGCAATTGATAGTAGCTATACATTAACAGCCGATAACCCTCTTCCCACAATGCATCCTCTCGAATCATCTTCTCCGCATAAAAAATTGCCTGTTTATAATTTTGTTGCCTTGTGGCATTTTGCGCTAATCTTTCAAGTACTTCTATATATAACAATTGTAGCTTTTCTCGATCCTGTATGAGCCAATCTAGCTGTTTTTTTTCAGCATAAAGTGTATCTGAATAGCTCGTTTCAGCAAGATACAGCCATTCATTTGACAATTCTGGATCAAACTCTTCCATCCCTAAAGCATAAAAATAGAGAAAGCGTTCAACATCGATTTGTAGATAATCAATATGCTGTAATTGATACATATTATTTTTTCGCTGGATGAAAAGGCTATCTTGACGAGCATTTCTATTTGGCTCAAGCACCTTTAATAATGTATTTAATACAACTTTAAAATCTCGATCAAGCGAATCAACGTTCCTCTCTGGCCATAGCGCCTGTGCAATTTCTTCCTTTGGTGTATAGCGATGGCGATGACAATATAAATAGACGAAAAGCTCCTTCGATTTTTCTCGCTGCCATTCTTTATCCTCTAGTTTTCGATGCTTTCTTATTAGATCTAGACTACCGAAAAGATTTATCTGCACCTCATCATGCGGATAAACAATGCTTTCCTCTACTTGAAAATAGCTACTCATCGCCACAATAGCTGAATTTTCACCACCGCACTTTTTACTAAATTGTAAAAGCTCATAAAAAATCATCATATTGGATGGACCGAGAATGGTTTTTCTCTGTAAAAAATAGTCATAGCCATTTATCATACACATCTGTGCAAATTGCTGAAAATAAAGATTAAATTGTGGAATATTTTTTTCTTTGAAAGCAATCACAGCGTGATAAAATAGAACAAGCATCTCACCATTTTGATCGCCACAATCATGGAAAAGCTGCTGTGCTTTCAACAATAACTGTCGCGCTCGTTCAAATTCATGCTGAGAAAGAATGATTTTCACCTCAGTAATTAATATCAGTGCTGTCATCCATGCATCCTGTACTTGCACCGTTTCCTGTAAGCCGAGTGCTACATATTTTTTAGCTGATAGTATATCCCCTTGTGCAAGTTTGACAATTGCAAGTCCCATATATGGTTCAGCCTTAACGCGGGAAATATTAATGGTATCCATCAATGTCAGGGCTTTCTCATAAGCATCACAGGCTCCTTGATAGTCAGGGAAATCTACCAAAAGTAGAGCATGTGCTTTTCGGATATAACCCACAGCTTCAATAAAAATAGATTTTTCACGTAACCCCCTACGAATTCCATGCTGAGCGGCATGCCATGCGTCCATGCCTTGCCCTAAAAGCGCATAGACAAAAGATGCTAACAGCTCACTTTCTCTATGGGTGGCAACTAATTTAGGTGGTAATTCCAGTCTTTTCACCAATAGTTCCTTGGCTTCTTGTAATTGCCCTGTCCTTAGCAATATCCGAACATCGACATTTGCTCTTTGCAGCACTTCCTCGGTTAAAGTAACCTCATCAGTAAATAATTGTGCACCTTTTGCTTTTCCTAAATTAACTAAATTTTCTGTATATTGTCGTTGCAATTCAACAAGTGCTTCGTTGTTTAAGGGAGTATGATTCGCTAGCTCTAATGCTTTTTCTAAATGTGGCTCTGCCAATGCTGGTTGAATTGTATCGAGGTAAATATGAGCAAGTCCAGCCTGTGCCTTCGTCATAAAGAGAAAGTCATTTTCACTTTTCGCGATCTTTGCACACAAATCGTACGCTAGCTTTGCTTTTTCATAATACGCACGATAACGATGGCATTCTCCCTCAAAAAAATACAATTTATAGTATCTCATTTTTTCATTGACTGTAAAACGATTGATTTTTTCTAATAACCACTCAAATTGACCAGCACGTACTAGACTTTCCGCATTATTTTGTAATAATTCACCACAAAAGTCTTGATCATTCGTTTTAAATGCATGGTGGAGAACTGCTTGTATATTGTTTTGCTTAACATAATACATTGCTGCTTGTTTATGTAGCGCCACATACTTTAACGAATTTTGTTGCCATTTTAGTTCTAAAAATCGGCTAAACAAGGCGTGAAATCGATAGTATCCATCAGTCGTTATCGACTGAATAAATAAATGTCGTTGTACGAATAGTTTCAATGCCTCTGCTATTTCCGTACCATAAAATTGGGATATGAAAGTCTCGGAGAAGGTAGGGAAAATCGCCAAGCTTAATAATGCCTGTTGCTCGAATTCTGTCATCTTTAAAAAAACTTCCTCCGATAAATAGGCAAAAAGATCGTTTGTAGAGATGTCTAGCCATTGATCTAATGTCTCATTGTTCCACTGCTCGGCTAATAACGAAATACTAATTGCCCAACCTTCTGTAATCTCCAGCACTTTTGAAATTTCATCCGCTGATAAGTACACAGCCACATAATCTTCGAAAAAAACAGCGATTTCCTCTGCAGAAAATGCCAATTCTACTTCAGAAATTACAAGTAATTTTTTTTGCAGCTTTAATTTTCTCGAAATATCCCAATTCGGCAAAGCTCTAGAAGCAATGACAAAATGAATATTTGGTGGTGAAAACTCTATTATTTTTTCCATCACATAGTTAATATGAAATTCATGGTCAACGAGGTGGTAGTCGTCAATAACAATGAACATAGTCCCTTCAATATCACATAAACCATTGACAAATAACTTAAATAAACGATTGAGTTCTTCTATTTTCGGGAAACGAGATAAATGATTCCACACATCAAATTCTTGCCAAAACCCTGGAACAACGCGTTTAATACTAAAAAGTAAATGCCTTAAAAATGGTAAAATATTGTCATCCTCCTCCGACACACTATACCAAGAAAATTTCTTTGACTCGCTGTGAAGAAACTGTGTAAGGATTGTTGTTTTACCATATCCAGCACCACTATGGATAAATGTACAAGTGTATTCAAAGCTCTTTTTTATTTTTCTCATAAGTGTAGCTCTACTAATACAATGATTGGACGGACTCGGTGGCATACATTTTGATTGAATAATAATGTCTGTTGTCATTGCTGATAACCTCCCCATTCTACTACTGATATGTAAGGTTATTAAATTTGAAGTCTGCAAAAATATTACGAGTACTAATGACCATTTTTAGAAGACGCTGTTTTCCGCTATGGCAACTCACTTTTCTTGTGCTCCTGTTGCTATGCTTTCAACAGGTACAATAAGCAAAATATCCCCAAAAAACCTTTGCATCGGTCAGTAATAAGCCTATTTTTTCCCAATCAATACACCTGTAATAGTAAAATACCTGCCGAGTAGTTAAATTATTGACAGTTTACCATATACTATATGTCATTTAACAGAATTCAACCCATTAAAGAGAATGTAGAAGGAGAAGGATTTACTTTAAATTGAAAAGCCTGATTATCAAATGATAATCAGGACAGCATGAAGATTACGTATTTTTCTACAAATAGTGCCAACAAAGTGATCATATCAGGACTTTATTGGCACGCTAGGATACTTCTTTTTAAAACTCGCTATTACCTATCACATTTCATTTTTTTGTTGTCCATTAATCTTGCGCATCAGTAAATTTAATTCATCTGCCATTAATTGTAGTTCATTCATGACTTGATTTAATGATTGCGTTGACAAGTGTTGATCTTGTGCAGCATTAGCAATAACGGATACACCCTCTAAAGATGCCCGATTGGATTTTAAAACGCTCTTAAAGATACTATTTGTATCGCTTGCATGACTAGCAACGAGGTGTGTGGCATCTGAAATCAGTTCTATTTCATCCTCCACCTCTTGCATAGAACTTAAAATGACATGAAATAAATCTGCATTGCTTATGATTGTAGCATTTCCTTTATGAATTTCGTCCAATCCAGACGCCATATTCTCAGCAATTTGTTGTACCTGTGAATCAATGTTTTGTAACACACTTTGAATCTCCGTAGTTGATGTTTGTGAATGTGTGGCTAGTTTTCTTATTTCACCTGCTACAACAGCAAATCCCTTACCATGTTCACCTGCACGAGCCGCTTCAATGGATGCATTTAAAGCAAGAAGCTGTGTTTGCTCTGAAATTACCTCAATTTCATGTAAGGATTGATTAATTAGATTCGATTGATTTGCTAACTGTACAACTAAATCATTAATCGACTCAATAGATTCTGTTATGACTTTCATCTGTGTTGAAACTTCATAGACCGATTTTTCACCTGCCGACGCTTGCTGTAGACTATGCTTTGCCCTTGTCGCAACTTGGTTGGCACTTTCTTGAATATGGCCAAATTTAGCTAGAAGCTCCTCGTTTTTAATAACCCCTTCTTGCAACTCGGAGGCCTTCAGTTTTAAATCATCCTCATTACCGCGGATAGCAGCAGTAATATCTTGACTTGCTGTCGTCATCAACTTGGAGTCCTTTGCTAGCGCATTCGAGTGCTCATTTACAACAAAACCGACATGCTGCAATTCCTTAAATAAGTTTTGCAATTCTGCAGCAGATGCCTCCTGCTGCATACGCAAATAATGTTCATTCTTTTGTGTTTTCTGAATAATAATAATCGTTGCTGCACTAGTTAAAATTAAAAATACTGCATGAATCATCAGCAATGAAAACAAATAAGAATTTGTTCCACAAATTAGCTCTGGGAATAAAAAATAACCAGCCAAATGCTGAATGGCAAATAGGATTGTGCTCACTAAAACTAAACGAACATTTTGGAACGTACCGATAAAAGCCAGTACCATAAAGATTGAGAAATGATACTCGACTAATCCGTTACCAGATGCAATGATGGCAATACTTCCAAATGTCAACGTTAACATTAGTAAAAAAGGTAAGTGGACACTTCTATTATTTTTTAGAAACAAAATCCAAGATACTAGACATAAAAAAATTGGTATTAAAAGTAATACTAATATAGAAACTATGTAAGAGGTTGATGTATTTACATAGCCATTTATTGAGATTGTATGTAGTTCTAAAAAGTTATATCTCTGATGTAATGTATAGACGATAATAGCAAGGACAACCACAGCGGTTGTAATTTTTAAAATAAGACGATTTCTTTCCAACAATATTTTATCTTCGCTCAATTTCAATACGACACCCTTTATATTTTTATATTAGAATTATTTTTATACTATAACTATTATCGGATATCTTCACTAGATATTTTATAATAATTATTAAATAGAATCTTTTAAACTAAGTGTCTATAATTGAATATAATTCCCTAAATACCTATTTCAAAGTGTTGCCTAGCACATTTTTAATTTTTAAAATAATTATTTATAAAAAAACCCCGATTATCATTACTTTGATAATCGAGGGGTTCCAATAATAATTAAAGAAGTTCTTTACGTAATTCAGCAGCAGATTTAGGTGATAACAGACCGAACGGAATATCGAATACTGTTTTTACCCCTTTGTCTCCAGCTTGGTTTAAACGATGTGCAGCACGAGCATAGGCTACTAGAACACTAGACGTGAAGTTTGGATTACTCTCAAGTTTTAATGAGAATTCAAGAATTTGTTTATCATTTGCGCCGCTTTCACCACTGCGAATGACAAACCCACCGTGTGGCATACCAGTGTGGTTGGCTTTAAATTCCTCTTCAGAAATGAAGTTAACAGTTGTATTATACTCATCGAAATAGTTTGGCATTGTCACAATTTCTTGTTCAACTTTTGCTGCATCCGCACCTTCCTCAAGAACAACCCAGCATTCACGTGCATGTTTTTCACGTGTTGTTAGCTCAGGATTTTCCCCGTTACGAACGCGTTCTACAGCATCTTTAATTGGTAATGTGTATTGTACAGCATTTTTTACACCTTCGATTCGACGTACAGCATCTGAGTGACCTTGACTTAAGCCATCTCCCCAGAATGTATATGTTGTACCTACTGGAAGTACAGCCTCACCAAGTACACGATTTAATGAGAATAAACCTGGATCCCAACCAACTGAAATGACTGATACTTTACCAGATTGTTGTGCTACTGCATCTACAGCATCGAAAAATTCGGGAATTTTTGCATGTGTATCAAAGCTATCAATTGTATTAAACCATTGAGCAAAGTGTGGTCCTTGCTCTGGTAAATCTGTTGCAGAGCCACCACATAAAATCATTACATCAATGTCGTCTTGGAATTTTTCAGCATCATCCGCTAAATATACTTTTGCATTACTTGCAACGTTTACTGTCGAAGGATCACGACGTGTGAATACCGCTACTAACTCCATATCTGGATTTTGTGAAATAGCATGTTCCACACCGCGTCCTAAATTTCCATACCCTACAATACCTACTCGAATTGCACTCATTTAAAATTCCTCCTCGCGATAACGTGACTATGTGAAGACTTTCACGTTAAATCTACTTACAATAATACTTTGTGTTAAAAAAATTCACAATAGTTTGAGTAAGTGTTTTTATTCTAGAAATTATACCAGTTTTCTATGGTTTTAATATGTTATTGGTATGAATACGGTTACAAATTACTACTTCTTATCACTCGCCTTTAAGTTTCTGTAAAAATCTTGTAAATGAAGACTATTTTCATAAGGTGTCTTGTACAATAAATGTAACGACAAAGGGGGCGTGTTGAATGAAAAGTAATGGTTACTCACCGAGCACAACATTGGCACAAGGAGAACTACTTGCATTCCATATAACACAGAAATCTACGAAAATTCATGACAAAAACAGTGATGTCATACAGTCTGTAGGCAAGCATAGAAAATTTTTACCCTACAAATACTTATGTATAAGGATTTTACCTTTTGACGTTATAGATGAAGCGCTGGATATCTCTTTCAAAAAACAGAAGGTCAATGAGATTGACTTTTACCATAGTGGCCAAGAAATTGCTCGGTGGCTCATTAAAAAAAGCGAATACAATAAGCCAGTTCTGAGGTAGACTTTTTCTATGTATCATTTTGATTGGGAAATCCGTCACTTTATGATTCTTTCCGTCACTCTGGCGGTTCTTTCCGTCATTTTGATGGACCTATCCGTCTTTTCGACGATTCTATCCGTCACTCTGATTTCTATCCATCATTTCCTTGGCTCTTTCCTTCACTCTGGCGGTTCTATCCCTCATTTTGATGGACCTATCCGTCACTCTGATTTGTATCCGCCTTTTCCTTAGCTCTTTCCTTCACTTTGACGATTCTTTCCGTCACTCTGATTTCTATCCATCATTTCCTTGGCTCTTTCCTTCACTTTGACGATTCTATCCGTCACTATGATTTCTATCCATCATTTCCTTGGCTCTTTCCTTCACTTTGACGATTCTATCCGTCTCTCCGACGGTTCTATCCGTCATTCCGAATTCTATTTACTGTATCTCCTGCGCCAATTGATGGAGACGTTGCTCATCGATAATGTGGTAGCCACTTTTTCGCTTTTCGAGTATTTTATCTTCGCATAATTGGGCAAGTACATATAATAAATGCCGATAGGATACCCCTAAATATTCACAGATTTCTGTATGCTTTTCCTTATAAATTCCTTGATCAGATGATAATTGGATAAAGGCAGCTAGTCGATTTTCAAGAGGATATGCTTGATTTTGTGTATATTTAGACGTCATATTTGTCGCCTTTTCCCCTAAAAATACACAGAGTCTACGTAAAAAGAGCGCATCTGCGAGTAGCTTTTCTTTACATGCCTGGGTGATCGAGTAACAAATTGTTTCTGTCACCGTTTGAATTCCCTTTGTATATCTCGCCTCATTCAACAATTCAATTTCGCCCATAAAAAGAGGTGCCTCTAGGTACTCGATAAGAGATACTTTACCATTTTTATGTGTCATATATAATTTCGCTTTTCCTTCAATCATGTAATACAGCGTATCCGGAAATGAGCCTTCCTTAAAAATCCACTCGCCTTTTTCAAATTTACATACTTCAAGAAATGGATAAATATCAAAGGAGAAAAAATCATCCATAGAATATTTTTCTAGATAGTAAGTACGTGCTTCAGCTGTCAGTATTTGCATTTTTTTACGCTCTCCTTCGAAAAAATATGAGATATCTCACATTATTGTAGCGATGAACGTGCTATTATTCAACATAGTTAATGGAGGTACGGAAATCTTATGAACAATCAACGATGGCTTTCTCAGAATTTCTTTGCATTTTTTATTACATGGGGCATCTTTTTACCTTACTGGACTGGTTGGCTCATAGATGTCAAGCAGCTTACTGTCTCACAGGCAAGTGTTGTGATGGGCTGTGGTCTTTTAGCTCGTGCCACGTCAAATCTATTTTTCTTCCCGACTCTTGCAAAATATGTACACAATAAACGACTCATTACAATCCTAGCAATAGGCGCACTTATAACAACATTACTTTACTTACCAAGCACAAGCTTCAGCATGCTTTTAATCGTTACTATTTTATTTAGCATTTTTTACCCTGCTCTTTTACCTGCCGTTGAAAGTAGTGCCGCAATACTAGTACAGCATGGAAATGTTCACTATGGTAAAAGCCGTTCCTATGGTTCTTTCGGATTTGTCATTGCGGTGTTAATTATTAGTATGCTAACAGGTGTATTTGGCAAGGAAGTTATCTTTTGGAGTATGATCATCGGCCTTATCGGGATGCTATTGATGCAGCAATTAGCGACACCAAAGGAATTGCTTGTGGTACCGACTAAAGAACAACGTACAAAATCGTTGTCGATGAAAACATTATGGAATATTAAAGGCTTTCCTATTGTGTTATTAATCGTTATTCTACTGCAAGGTGCACATGCCTCGTACTACAACTACGGCTATATATACTTAGGTGATTTACAGGTCGATCCATTCTATATGGGGATGATTATAAACATAGCTGTTATTTGTGAAATTTTATACTTTATGAAGGCAGACACGCTATTTAAAAAATGGCGCTCGTCCTCTTTATTACTTTTAGCAGCAAGTGGTTCTTCATTACGCTGGTTACTTATTTATCTGTTCCCTAATGTCTGGGTATTTATTGGGTCTCAAACCTTGCATGCATTGTCATTTGCCCTTGCGCACTTTGCCTTTATTGGCTATTTAACCAAAACATTACCGAAAGAACAAATTCCGAATGCACAAGGTCTATATTCGGCCTTAGCAATGGGATTAAGTACAGCTATTCTTACATTTTTAGGCGGCCATTTATACGAAATTTCGCCTGGATTATCCTTTGGAGCTATGCTTATTTGTACTGTCCCAGCAATCGCTATTTTGCTAGCTACTAGAAATAAATATCAATATTAAAGAACAAGCAGGTGAAAAGAAAATTTGTCTCTCTTCACCTGCTTGTTTCATTTTGGATAATACGAAAATCCAGGATATTTTACGACCGGCCACTTTTCCTTCCTTAAAACCTGGAGAAGCTCAGGGCCAACATGTAAATTGCTTTGCACGAGCTCAGACGGGGTCAACGCCATCCATTGATTTAACGACACATCCTGGAAACGACTGCTTTTAAATATTTCGAGAAACCATAATGTCTCTGTACCTGTATTCTCAATATAGTGACCGTTGGCAAATGGCACATATCCGACATCTCCTGCACGGTAATCGAATGTTCTTGCCGCACCATTAGCAGCAAACACGGTCATACGCCCCTTTCCTTGTAAGTAATATTGCCATTCGTCATTATTAGGGTGCCAATGTAATTCTCGCATTGCACCAGGCTCAATCTCTACAAGTGCTGCTGCGATAGTTTTGGAAATAGGAAAGTTTGAGGAATCCACAATTCGGACACTACCACCAGGTGTTTTGATAGGGGTTTGTGCAAGCAGACGATGTTTGAAACTTTGAGGAACTTTACCATAAGGAGATTGTACCTTTTGTGTGTCGATAGAACCCGGAACCTTATCTTGATAAATATATACTTGTTCTTTTGGGATATGTTTAAAAGCGCTAATAGGAACGCCAAAATTGGCTGACAGCACATCTTTAGGCGTGTGCGCAAACCAATCAGATATTGAAAAAGTATTAAGATCAGAGAAATTCCCATCGTCAAACACTAGTAGAAATTCACAGCCATCTTCAAGCCCCTGTATGGAATGGGGTATTCCAGGTGGGAAATACCATAAATCCCCCGGTCCGACATCAGCTATAAAATTACTCCCATTTTGATCGACTGCTGTGATACGAGCATGACCTAGAAGCATATATGACCATTCTGCTTGTTGATGCCAATGAAGCTCACGAACGCCACCAGGTGTCAAACTCATATTAACGCCTGCCAATGTCTTAGCAATTGGCAGATCCCGCACAGTAATTTCTCGAGACCAGCCACCCTTACTTAAGGTCATATGCGCATCAGAAAAAGAGAATTTTAGATTTGGTATAAGTCCAGCATCTGTTTTTGGAGGGACTAGCATGTCAGGATTTTCTAGATCCCTCATTATATCTCTCGGCCCTTTATCCACCCCTCCCGCACCATCATTGCGAATTGGCTGTGGAACATAATAATAGCCTTCTGGCATGTTCTCCAATTATTCACCTCTTCATAAAGAAATCGTTATTTAAAATGTATTTATTCTTTACTTGAATTATTCTTTTGCTTTTTAGGGCATTAACTTTCGGGAATTATCATTTCTTTAAAAGTAACAATTTGACAACACTACCAAAAGACAGTTACTTTAAGAATGCATCTAATTCTGTATTTCATTACAATAAAGGAGAATTGAAGGATGGAAAGCGAAATCGAAAATCACACTACTTTTAAGAATTTACTAATTGAAACCGAAAGACTCATAATAAGACCTTATCAATTGGAAGACACTAAAGATTTGTTTAACACAATATCAGAACCAAATTTTTATGACTATATTCCTGAAACTCCACCTACCATAAAAGAAGTAGAGGAAATAATACAATGGTCTATGGATTGCAATAACAAAAATACCCTAGAGAAAATCTACAAATTAAATCTTGGTATCATTTTAAAAGAATCAAATTGCTTTATCGGTTTTTGTGGTCTTGGTCCCTATGATTTAGATTCTACAAAAATCGAAATTTATTATGGTCTCAATATAGATTTCAGAGGAAGAGGGCTTACGACTGAAGCGGCAAAAGCATTAGTAAATTTTGGTTTTTTTACCTTAAGATTAGATGAAATTGTAACAACCGTATTCCCTCAAAATGTTCCTTCAGTAAGAATTTTAGAGAAAATTGGGATGACTAAACAATACTCCATAATAAGCCCGCCAAAAGAACATATAGATTTTAAAGGAATGGATTATTATACAATCACCAGATAGAGATTTTCCTTACTAATCATTAGTAGTTAATGATTGGTCACTTTATACTTTTTTCGTGCAATTGAGTAATAAAGAAATATATCCCAGTCACTCATTATTTTTCAAAAGAGTGACTTTTTATTATTTATTACCAGATCTTCAATCCCATCATCAATTTTCCTTTCAGCTTGGTTACGAGGATTGCTCGAAATTATGTCTTTCTGCTAACATTTTACTTACCTTCACCAAATCCGGGATATATGTATTAGAGATATTTAGTTGACAGCATCATAAACCTCTTTTTTTTAATTACTTATCAGATTTGCTTTTTCCTTAAAACCCCAAAAACATCACACTCCTTTATCGAAGTGTGATGTCGTTATTCTTATTCCGTTTTGCATGAAATATTTGTAAGCTATCCTGCAGTTTTTCATATGTTTTACTTACTTTTCATGGATAATTTTCAAAACCACTAAACGTACCTCATACCTATCCTACTAATTCTTGATATTCAGGATTCTTTTCAAACTCAGCTTTTGCAAAAGGACATAATGGAATGACTTTTAATTTTTCTTTTTTTGCATATTCAACAGCTGCTTTTACTAATTGTTGACCAACATTTTTGCCTCTCAGATGTTCCGCAACATGTGTATGATCTAAAATGATTCGCTTTTCCCCAACACGAACAAAATGAACCTCGGCTTCACTATTTTCTTCGTTCCCAATATAAAATGACTGAGTGCCTTGTTTAATTTCCATTAAAATAATTCCCCTTTTGAATTTTGTATTTTAATGCACCACTTGGACATCTATTGATTACTTCTATTACATTATTTACATCTGCTTGATCAGGAGAAATCCAAGGTCTTGCTTTTACATTGAAAACTTTCGGCAATCCTTTTACACATTCTGCCGCATGTTGACAAACTTCTCCATCAAAATAAACTGTGATTTTTTCTCCTTTGTACTCTCGATAACTCACAAGCATCACCCCTCTTTTTTCTTCTTATTACCCAAAATAAATACACTATAATCCATCAAATAGCGCATAACTATTTCACGCTTCTTCCATACAAAGCCTGATCAGTTTTCCGCACTAAAACTTTTACATTATCCCCGTAATTAAAAATAGATAAAAATCATCTATATTATTTTTGTTTTACCATCCATCACATTGCAAACCTAGTAGCTGCGTCATGATCGAATAATATTACATTGTTCTTAGTCAATAGGTGTTAATTTTTGTTCAATCTCACTACGACGTCCCTCTAAAAAAGGAGGTAAATCTAATTGTTTCCCTAAGTCTTCAACGGATGTATCAACAACAAAGCCTGGTCCATCTATGGCTAGTTCAAAAATAATACCGTGTGATTCTTTCATATAAATACTTGAAAAATAATAGAGGTCTGCTTTTTTTATGATACTATAACCAAAATCTTTAATTTTTTGTTCCCATTGTTCAAGCTCTTCCTTATTTTTCACACGTATAGCTAAATGATTAACACTGCCTCTTCCTGGCTTTTCCTTGGAACCGTCTTGTTCAACGACTACAACCTGACCTTGTAATTGTTCTTCTACTGCTTGAAAAACAGCTTCAGATGCTGATCTCACATATCAAATAGCTCCTATCCATAAATGCTGAGTATATCCTTCAATCAATATTTATGCAGTATGTTGTACTTGGCATTATTAATTTCATATAGGGCTTGTCAAAACTTCAAAATCATTCTTGTTTCGAATTTATCTTTAATTCGAGATGTTTAGCAGAAAATATATAATATTCAAATATCTCTAATTCAAGATAATAGTATCATGATTTTTATTGGTAGTCAATAAAATCTCCTACATTGTTTTGATTATAATAATCACTTATTCCGCAGTTACAGATCAAATAGAAATATTTTATTACTGGAAGTATTATGGGGTTTGATCTAATTGAACATAGAAAAAACCCTGTTTTGCATTAGTACAAATTAGTCATAGTTAGAAATTCTATCATTTCCCTAGTTATTTCATCTTGATCTTTACCTAATGTCATTAAATGTTTGGACTTTTCAAATCCTCTAACCCTTTTTACATCTGAATTGACGTTATTGTATATTACTTCCGCACTTTGTGAGTACAAATCATCGTCTCGTTCTCCGTAGAAGATAGCTATTGGTATTGCTATGTTATCAAGATGCTTCATAGTCTCTTTTATAAATTTTTGAAATGCTATGAAAGCATCTAACGGCATGTCGTTAAATATTTCGAGTTCATTGGAAATTTGAAGCTCAGATTTCCCCTCTATTTTTTTATAATTGTAAGCATAATCAATGATTCTTTGCTTTAATTGTTCTGGCTCCTTATCAACAGGTACAGATAGTACAATAATTTGCTCTAACCTTTCTAATTGCGCAAGCTTCAAGGTGAAGATGCCACCAATCGATAATCCGATTACAGTGATTCTTTGGTACCCTTCATTTATCAAATATCGGTGAGCATTCACCACATCTTCCCACCAGTCATCTACATTGTATTGTAATAATTGTTCTGGAATACTACCATGTCCACGATATAGTGGTGCATAACATGTATAACCTTTTTCATGTAGCACAGTTGCAACTTTCTTCATATCTCTTGTATGACTTGTAAATGAATGCAAGAGCAAAATGGCATGTTCATTTCCTTTTAAATAAATTTCTTTTGCTGGAAGTATTTTTACCACAATTTCAGAACCTTTCCTCATGGTTATCGATAATAATAGAAGGTAGCCTTTTCATAGCTACCTTCTTCTTGTATTTTATATCATAAAACAAATGAACTACATTTGCTTATTTATACTTTAAATTGAGATTTGTCATTGAAGTAATCAAAAGTTTGAATTCATTTATCTTTAATTCAGGACAATATTAACACTATGCTTATTTTTTCGTCAAATTTTTTTCTATGCCGAGAAATGATTTTGCTAGTTTTAAAAAGCAGAAGTCGTCCGCTTTTTCCATTTCAGTTAGTTTACTCTATCTTTCAAAAATGAGATAGCATAATCACGAAAACTATTTACAACAAATGAACTTCTTCTCTCTTTATTTCAAGCAATTCCTACCGTTTGAAAACAATCAGGATCTAAAATTTTTACATTGTCTAAATACTGATCTAAAAATGAACTTTTAAAAAATAAAAGAGGTGCCTTTCCCTTCATTCACCACTTGTAAAATGATTGATAAATCTTCACCTTCAAAGGCAATATGCGGGGTAAAACCGGCATTTCGAATATTTGATTTCTGTTGTGCCAAAATTGTTTCTGACAAAATAAAAAATGCGTCCATATTTCATTTAACGAATAAATTGCCCTTTTCGATCAAAGAGTGGTACCCCAATATCCTCTTCTAAATGCGCTATGTAATTCCAATGTAGCTTTTGACATATGCTCCAAGCGTGCTACCGTTATTCTAATTGTGTTAGTGCATTATTCTTCATCTTCTCTTGCTTAATACAGGAATAAGGCTAAATCATACAAAAATATTGAATACGTTTTTTTAATGAAAGTTATACTACGCATGTAGTTATGGATTCATAAAATATGGGGAGGAAGAAATATGAATTTTAAAGATTTCGAAGGTCGAGTTGTCTTAATAACTGGAGCAGCTACTGGTATTGGTCGTGCGACAGCGCTTGCTTTTGCACGTCGTGGAGCGAAAGTAGCTATTGGTGATGTTGATGAACGTGCACAAGAAACAGTTGCGCTGATTCAACAAGATGGCGGAGAAGCTGCATTTTTTAAAACAGATGTAACAAGCTCTGCGCAATTGAAATCATTTGTTCAACAAACAGTAGAAAAGTTCGGTGGGTTACATCACGCATTCAATAATGCAGGCGTTTTAAATAAACCAGCAAAATTCGTTGATATTGAAGAAGAAGCATTTGATAAAGTGATGGCAGTCGACGTTAAAGGTGTATTTTTCGCTGTGAAACATGAACTTGAATACATGCTTGCTAACGGTGGCGGTACAATTGTAAATACAGCATCAGTAGCTGGTTTAATTGCTGATCCAAATATGGCGCCATACTTACAGCAAAACATGCAGTCACTGGTTTAACAAAAGCAGCTGCAATTGACCATGCTCAAGACGGTATCCGAGTAAATGCTGTAGCACCAGGGTTATCAGAAACACCAATGACTCAAATGTGGAAAGATAATCCCGAAGTATGGAATGAAGTTGTTTCTAACGTTCCAATGCGTCGCTCTGCTAAACCAGAAGAAATCGCTGAAGTTGTTGTATTCTTATCTTCAGACGCCGCAAGCTTCTGTAACGGTTATGTTTATGGTGGACAAGTTGCTCACTAATATCGTGAATAATCATTAAGTCAAAAAATGATCAGGCTCAAATTTGTTTGAGTACCTGATCATTTTTCATTGTTTCATGACATCGTTAGCTTATCACATGGCTCTAAACAGAATCTGAAACAAATATCCTCGCTACACTTTAGGAATGATCAATTTCTCCTTGGCGTAATATTGCGTCTGGAGGTTTATCTTCGTTTATAAGTCAGGTTAATTTAAAAATTCTATATTTGACCATCATATTTCGGTGTATAATAATACTTAATATCAAATAAAAATACAAAAAGGTGGTTATTTATGGAGTTTATATTTGAATCTGAAAATCTAGAAGATTATTTACTTGAATTAGATGTAGTTGATTACTCTAACACAATTATTAAAGAAAAAGTTGAGGAGCTATTTAACTCAACTCAAACAGAAGTTGAAAAAGCAAAGATTGCTTTTGAATTTGTTCGTGATGAAATATCACATTCTTGGGATATTCAAA
Organism: Lysinibacillus sp. NPDC097231; assembly: GCF_044761885.1. NCBI lineage: Bacteria > Bacillati > Bacillota > Bacilli > Caryophanales > Bacillaceae > Lysinibacillus > Lysinibacillus sp. NPDC097231. Next base: position 58,592 of record NZ_JBIWDH010000028.1, read on the forward strand.
GCGAAAAAGTTACTTGTCGTGCATCAGATGTAATGCAGTATAAACAAGGTATATGCTATGCAAAATCAAATCTTTTAGCAGCGCTATTACGTTCGCAAGGCATTCCAACAGGTTTCTGTTATCAACGATTAATGTTATTTGATACTCCTGAAAAAGGATATTCGATTCACGCTTTGAATGCTGTTTATTTTAAATCTCTTAACAAATGGGTACGTTTAGATGCTCGTGGAAACAAAACGGGTGTTAATGCTCAATTTTCATTAGATGAAGAAAAATTAGCTTTTTCAATTAACAAGGATTTTGATGAAAAGGATTATCCTATTATCTTTGTAAAGCCGAACCACAAAACTATTGCTGTATTAAAGGAACATACTGATACATTAGAAATGTATAAACATTATTTACCTGAAAGCATATAACAGAGGTTTTACTGAAAAAATATACTCCATTTTGATCAATCTTCTTCTCAAAATGGAGTTTTTAATTCTAATAAGGATTCTTTAGTATTATTATTATTTATTTCGTTTTACAACTTTTTCTACAACTCGTTCATGTAATATTTCTAAGCCTCTCTGCAATTCTTCATAGGTTGCATAGGCATACGAAAGGCGAATATGATGGGAATCCTGTGGATCGTAAATATAGCCTGGATTAATAAGGACTTGTCGAGACAATAGCTTGGTAAATAACTCTTTATCAACAATGGGCTCATGAAACTTTAGCCAAATATAAAAGCCCCCCTTTGGCTTGTTCCAGTCAGCCATATTACAGAATTTTTCCTGTAAAATAGTTTCTACATAATCTGCTCTTTGCTGTAATTTTTGACGTAAGCTTTCGATATACTTTTCATACTTTCCAGTTTGCAGCCAGTGTAGCACAATTTCCTGAGAGATGGTACTTGAACCGTAATCTGTTTGCATTTTTATATCTGCTAATCGTTCAATTACTGTTGTTGGACCTACTAACCAGCCTATACGAAGGCCAGGGCTTAAGGTTTTCGAGACACTTCCAATATAAAGGACTTGCCCACTATCATCCATTGATTTTATTGGAGGCGTTGCCGCTTCAAAGAGCAATTCATGATAAACGTCATCTTCAATAATAGGAATGCGAGACGCTTTACACGCTTCATAAAGTTGCCTTTTTTCATGCGACGTCCACACCCCTCCTGTAGGATTGTTTAACGTTGGAACAGCATAAAACACAGCCTGTCTTTTTCTTTTCTGTTGAGCTAATGTTCGTACAAGCTGTTCATCGCGATGGATGGCCATCATTTGCATACCTACAGACTGAAAAGGATGAACAGAATTTAAATAAGACGTTTGTTCCTGAAAGACGATAGACCCCTGCTCAAGCAGTCCAACAGCAATCAGCTGTAAAGCTTGAAGCGCACCAGATACAATACAAACATTTTGCGGCATTGCATGGATCCCTCTTTTTTTCACATACTCGCAAATTGCAGCCCGCAGTCTGTCGTTACCTTGGGGTGATGAATAACCTAAAGCTTTTGGCTGTAAAGAGAGCTCCTTCAATGATGCTTCGATGTCAGCAGTTGGTAGTAAACTCGGTGCGAGCTCTCCAGTTCCCAATCGAATGACATCATCACGCTGCTCATATTCATTGATTAATTGAATGGTATGATAATTGGGCTTGTGCAGGCTAGTATCTATATACGTTTGCCAATTTGGCTGTGTTTGTCTAATTAATGAATGCCAGGAATTATTAGCTACATAGATACCTGAACCAACCTTTGTTTCTAGTATTCCAGCTGCCTTTAACTCCTCTAATGCCTGTTGCACAGTACTGCGATTAACTCCAAACTGCATTGCTAGCTGTCTTTGTGTCGGTAGCTTTGTTCCTGCCACCCAATCTCCTCGCTCTATATGATCAGTAATCCACTGGATTATTTGTTGCTGTAATGTTATTTCTCCTTGTCTAATTGGCTGCCAGTTCATTCATACCACCTCAATCATATCAATTATGCCTTCGTCCGGAATTGGCCTTTGCTTGGGCCTGCAGATATTTTCTGTGCGAAAGCGTAGCGACAGCAACATGGTTTTGTCTGTGCGAAAGCGTAGCGACAGCAACAACACGAGGACTGACACGATGTCGGTCATTTCGGTAAAGCCACAGGACGTGGCGTTTTTTACCGATGCAGGTAATTAGCCGTTATTGCATGGATGCGATGATTTTAGACTAACACCCTTTATTAACTCCTTTCCGATTCCGTGACATCCACCGGAGGCTTTGAGCCAACGTGATGTTGGTCACTCAGGCGTTTTCATAGGAAGTGAAGTTCTTAGCCTAAGTTCCTCTATTTCAGCGGGTGTTTGGATACCCGCTGAAAGAAGTTAAAATTGGGTGGCTAAAAAACCATCCAATTGGTCGTTTTCTTTTAGTTATAACATAACTAGAATGTTTAATGAAAGGAGAGGGAATTTCGTTGGAAGCATTTTTTCATGGGATGATTTTAGCATTTGGGCTTATTTTGCCATTAGGCGTACAAAATGTCTTTGTTTTTTCACAGGGTGCTACACAGCCACATCTAGTACGGGCCTTACCTGCGAGCATCACCGCCGCAATTTGTGATACGCTTCTTATTCTGCTTGCAGTATTCGGTTTGTCTATTATTGTATTGCAGTTTGAGTGGCTACGAGTAGCCTTAATGACTGTTGGAATACTTTTCTTACTTTATATGGGCTACACAATTTGGCGCTCCAATCCGGCCACGGCCGAGAATAGCGAAGCACTACCTGTGAAAAAACAAATTTTATTCGCGCTCTCAGTCTCGCTCTTAAATCCACACGCCATTTTAGATACAATCGGTGTGATTGGGACGAGTGCTTTAAAATATAGCGGCACTGAGCAAATACTGTTCACTGCTGCATGTGTATTAATTTCTTGGCTTTGGTTTATTGGACTTACCGTTACTGGAGCCTCTTTTAAGAAACTCGATAGCTCTGGAAAGCTTATGAACATCTTTAATAAATGTTCTGCTGTCTTTATTTGGGCTACCGCTCTCTATCTTCTTAATAGTTTACTTTAATAGTTTACATAAAAACACTCAGAATACCTAAGTTTTTTAGGTACCTGAGCGTTTTTTAGGTGTACCTGAGCAATTCTTCTATCGACCTGAGCGTTTGCTGGGTTTACCTGATCAATTCTTTTGTCGACCTGAGCATTTGCTCTGGGTTTACCTGAGCAATTCTTTTGTCGACCTGAGCGATTGTTGAGTTTACCTGATCAATTCTTCTGTCGACCTGAGCGCTTGTTAGGTGTACCTGAGCAATTTTTCTGTCGACCCGAGCGTTTGCTGAGTTTACCTGAGCAATTCTTTTGTCGACCTGAGCATTTTCTTGGTTGACCTGAGCATTTGCTGGGTTTACCTGAGCAATTCTTCTGTCGACCCGAGCATTTTCTAGGTTTACCTGAGCAATTCTTCTGTCGACCTGAGCATTTTTTAGGTTTACCTGATCAATTTTTCTGTCGACCCGAGCGCTTGCTAGGTTTACCTGATCAATTCTTTTGTCGACCTGAGCATTTTCTAGGTGTACCTGAGCAATTCTTCTGTCGACCTGAGTATCCCTTTAAACTACTTAGCGCTAAAGATTTTTAAAATAAACGGTGATTTTTTCATCAAATACTTCTGTCTCTATATATCTTTCACCATGATCGTCACTTACATAATCAATATCATCTAACAATACGTTTGCTTTTAATAACGCTTCGTGCTGTTGAATGATAGTTGTTGCGTTAGTACTTCCAGCAATCGAAATCGATACATACTGCTCCACAGGTAGTTTCCATTTTTTACGTGTATCTTGGATCGTGCGAATTAATTCCCTTATTTGGCCTTCTTCCAGTAAGCTTGCTGTGAGCTGAACATCCATAAGAATTCGACATGAGGCATCTTCGGCTAAAATATATTGATCTTTTACCACTGATTCCGTTAACACATGTTCTTTTAACAGCGTTACCTGTTCCCCGTCAATTGTAAATGTTACAGTACCTGTTTGCTGTAATTTATGTTTCTCTTCATCTTTTAAATTCACTACGTAATCTTTTACTTTATTCACTTTTGGTCCAAATGCTGCACCTGCTGTTTTAAAGTTCAGCTTAAAATGAACAGTTTCATATGCTGAGAAATCATTTGTCCAAAGGCATTCTTTCATATTTAATTCGTCTTTCACGAGTTCGCTATATGGTTGATAGTCAATTTGTTCCCCAACAACAGAGACAATGATTTCGCTTAATGGCTGCTTTACCTTCATTCCTTGACTATTACGTACGCTGCGACCTAGCTCCACGATTGTTAAAATATGTTGCATTTCTTTTTCGAGGGTTGCATTAACGAGCGCTTCATTGTATTTTGGGTAATCTTGTACATGTACACTTGTTCCACATAATTGTCGATATAAGTCCTCCGCAATAAATGGTGTGAATGGTGCTAACAATTGACAAATTGCTGTTAGTAGCTCATACAGCGTACTATAGGCTCCTCGTTTATCCTCTGACAGCCCATTAGCCCAAAATCTTGCACGTGAGCGTCGGATATACCAATTACTTAGCTCTTCCACAAGCTTGCCGATTTCACGTGTTGCCTGTGTGAATTGATAATCGTTCATAAATTTAGTCACGAGCTGGATTGTATGATGTAAACGAGATAATATCCAGTGATCTAATTTTGTGCGTGTGCCTGTATTGTTCGCATCGTACTCAAAGCCGTCGATTTCAGCGTATAACTGATAAAATTTAAATGTGTTATCAAATGTATCGACTAGTTTTGATTTTGCATCCATCACAATTTTCTTTGAAAAGCGTTTAGGGTTCCAAGGGGAGCTGTCGACTAAAAACGCCCATCGTAAAGCATCCGCTCCGTATTGCTCTATTAATTCAACTGGCTCTAATGCATTTCCTTTACTTTTCGACATTTTCTGGCCGTGCTCATCTAAAACATGCCCTAAGGAAAGGACATTTTTATAAGGTACCTTCCCAGTAAATAAAGTCGAAACCGCTAATAAACTATAGAAAAATCCTCGTGTTTGGTCGATACCTTCGATGACTACATCAGCTGGAAATTGATTGTTAAAAGTAGCGGAATCTCCAAAAGGATAATGATGCTGCGCAAAAGGCATCGAGCCGCTATCAAACCATACATCAATCACTTCAGGTGTGCGTTCCATATCACCTTTACATTTCGGACAAGTACAGACAACCTCGTCGATATATGGCTTATGCATCTCGATGTCCTGTAAAGTGCCTTTTACTAATTCTTTTAAAGCAGCAATACTATTTGGTGCTTCTTCATGACCACAATCCTGACAAATCCATACATTAAGCGGTGTACCCCAATAGCGATTACGGCTAATATTCCAGTCTACTAAGTTTTCTAAGAAATTACCAAATCTACCGTGCTTAATATGCTCTGGATACCATGTTACTTGCTCATTATTTTCTAGAAGCTTCTCTTTCAATGTAGACATTTTGATAAACCAGCTGTCTGTTGCGTAGTAAAGCAAAGGTGAATCACAGCGCCAGCAATGAGGATAGCTGTGCTCATATTTTTCCTTATCAAACAGTAGCTCCTTTTTAGCAAGCATTTTAATAATCTCGACATCGCAATCTTTGACAAATTTACCAGCAAGCTCTGGAACCTCTGCTGTGTAACAACCTTTTACATCCACAACGTTGACAAATGACAGACCATTTTGCTGAACGGTTTTATAATCGTCCTCCCCATAAGCAGGTGCGATATGCACGATGCCAGTTCCACTATGCTCTGTCACATAATCTGCTAGTACCACAATATGCCCTTTCTCAACTGTGACATATGAAAATGGTGGGATGTAGGACACACCTTCAAATTCATGACCATAATGCTCACTTAACACTTCCACGGGTTCAGTAAAAACCTTTTCTACAAGTGATTTTGCCAGAATATATACTTTTTTATGTTGCTTCACTCGTACATACTTAAGCTTTGGATTCATCGCCAAAGCAACATTGGCAGGCAATGTCCATGGCGTTGTTGTCCAGCCAAGGAAATATTCGTCTTTATCCTTGTGCTTAAACATTGCCGTGACAGATAAATCCTTGACATCCTTATAGCCCTGTGCAACCTCATGTGAGCTTAACGATGTTTGACAGCTAGGGCAATACGGTGAAACGCGATGCCCCTTATATAAAAGCATTTCCTTGTGCACTTGGCTTAAAATATGCCAAACAGACTCGATGTACTCATTACTTAGCGTTAAATAAGGATCATCCATATCAATCCAATAGCCTAGCTGCTCTGTAAAGGTGCGCCACTTCTTCTCATAGGTAAAGACACTTCCCTTACACTCCTGAATAAATTGTTCAACGCCATATTTCTCGATCTCTTGCTTTCCAGAAATACCTAGCTTTTTTTCCACTCCTAATTCTACAGGTAAACCATGTGTATCCCAGCCTGCTTTACGTTCAACTAAATAGCCTTGCATCGTTTTATAACGAGCCACGACATCTTTAATTGTTCTACCAAATGCATGACCTACGTGTGGTAGTCCATTTGCTGTAGGCGGTCCTTCGTAAAATACAAAGGGCTTATTACCTGAACGATTTTCAACAGATACTTGGAACGTTTTTTCTCGCTCCCATAACTTGCGAATTCTCGTTTCCCTTTCAACAGTAGTTTCTTTCTTTTCTTTCATTTGCATGTCACTTCCTCCCTCTATAAATGTTGATATATCAACGGTTTGACCCGTTTTTAAGAGTGATAAAAAATTTTTTTATCACAGTTTTTACATAGTCTTTTCT
>NZ_JBIWDH010000029.1:0-3075 GCF_044761885.1 Lysinibacillus sp. NPDC097231
AAGTTCTGCTCCATCTAGTTGTTATGTTCATTATAAATAAAAGTACCCTGTAAGAGAGACTTTTTTTAAGTGTCTATCTTATAGGGTACATTTTAGTATACGAGATGGCTCCTTTTGCTTTTAGAGAAGGGTCGATTAACTTCCCTTAAAAGCTCGATTGAGGCTAACACGATGTTGGTCACACAAGCGTTTCCGCAGGATGCGGAGTACTTAACTTGTGTTCCTCTACAATAATCAGTGGGGTTGAAGTAAACTCAAACCCACTGATTAAGTTTCGCTTTATTCTTGTTGGAAACGTAATTTTAAGCACGCTTTTTCGACATCATGCAGTGTCTCTTTTAAAGGAATTTCACCTGTAAAGAGTGAGATTGTAACAGGTGCTTTTTCTGTAATACCTTGTTGTGTTAAAACATAATTTTCACCGTTATACGTTAAGTACATATTTTTTACGGATCTTTTTCCGAAAGTGTTAGTAGATGTGTCGAAAAATGCCTTTAATTGATTACAGTATTCATTATAAAAGTCACTTTTAAAGCCAGAAAGCGTCTCAAATTTTTTACTATCAATAGTGCCAGCTTCATTAGCTAACTCGAAAACTTTAGCGGAAAATTCAGAAAAAACTTCTTTTACTTTTGTACGAATTAATGCTTTAGTATTATAACTGTTTAAGTCATCAGAAAGTGTGACTTTATTCATTGAAATAGCCTCCTGCATAAAAAAACATTTAAAATAAACTTGATAACATAAATGTATAAGAAAAATACAGGAATTTCAATATACTTAAACAATATTAAGATAATAGCCGTGTAAATAATAGTGAAAAATGGGTATATTTATGCGTTACGAGCACAAAAAAATGCTTCTTTTATTAGTCGTAAACATGGTACAACATGAGTTCATGAATCATTTTTTTAACATTCAATTCATTTGGAGGGATAGGTCCCGTCCAATGTATAACCCCATCTTTTAAATAATCTGCTGTATAGCGTTCACGTTGATAGAAGAATGAAATAGACCAGCCTGGAAGCTGAGAATTTTCGAATAAAGGCTTAAAGCTGAAATGCTGAATCATAACCAAACCCCATTTCTTTAAGTATGTAGTTAATATTATTGAAGGATAATGGTAATTTTGCAACTATTCACTTTACGAGCACTTTGTGAGTAGCGGAGATTAGCATCTTTAATTTAATGAAGATGGATAAAAATAGTTAATTATAGAGGGTATTCCTTTCTTCAAAAATCATTGCTCTGCTATAATGAGTGCAAAAGGCGACAAAATACGCCAACGATGAATTCATTGAAATGAGAGGATGCTAATGGACAATCTTTTAGGGACATTATTTTTTATGGCAGTCATTGGAGCTGCAATCGGTGGTGTAACAAATCATCTAGCCATTAAAATGCTTTTTCGCCCACATCAAGCTATTTATATTAAAAATTGGCGAGTACCATTTACACCAGGTCTTATTCCAAAACGACGTGACGAGTTAGCAAAGCAACTTGGACTAACCGTTGTGAATTATTTATTAACACCTGAAACTTTTAGAAAGAAATTTTTCTCAAAGGATATTCAAGACAAGGTTGAACAGTTTGTACAAACAAAGGTAGAAGAAACGATCTTTACAAATGATAAAACAATTCAGGATTGGCTAACATTAGCTGGGTTTTCCAACATGCCAGCAACAATTGAACAAAAGGTTGAAGCCATTGTTGAGGGACAATTTGAATCTGTTAAGAATACACTATCAACGAAATCAATTCGTACATTATTATCAGCAGATATTCAAAATACCATTGATGCAAAGATTCCTGAAGCAGTTGCTCATATTTTAAAAAAGGGTGAGGATTATTTTTTATCACCTGAGGGAGAACTAACGATAAAAGCGATGATTGATGATTTCTTGTCTTCCAAAGGATCACTTGGTGGAATGATTAATATGTTTTTAGGTGATTCATCTTCGCTTGTGGCAAAGGTTCAGCGTGAGCTTGTGAAATTATTACAGGCGCAAGGAACATCATCATTACTTACGAAAATTTTTACTCAGGAATGGGAGAAATTAAAAGATCGCCCAGCGATGGATTTCTTACAGGATATTCGTTTTGAACCAATATTATCGAAATTACAAACATACGTTAAAGAGCAATTGGCAGTTGAAGAGCGCTTGAATCATCCTATTTCGCATTATTGGCCAGAAGGTAGCTCGTGGATGAAGGAAACAGTAATCCCACAAGTGATCGAAAAAGCTTTTGTAAAAGCTGAAGACAAACTAGAAGATGTATTGAAGCGATTAAATTTACAGGAAGTAGTACGTGAGCAAGTTGATTCTTTCCCTGTGGAGAAATTAGAAGAGCTTGTACTAGGTATTTCAAAGCGTGAGTTTAAAATGATTACAGTCCTTGGTGCATTCCTTGGTGGATTGATTGGGATTGTGCAAGGATTAATCGTCTATTTTATTTAAAAAGGAGAAATATGTTTATGATTAATATTTACAATGAAATTAATGCACTTGAGGCAACTTTCCGTAAAACACCGGAATACGAAGCGTTGAAAAAAGCAGTTGCAGCTGTTAAGGAAGATGAAGAGGCATTAAATCTATTCAAAAACTTCCGTAATGTCCAAATAGAATTGCAAAGAAAGCAATTAGCTGGTGAAGAATTACTGGAAGATGAGCTTGTCTATGCACAAAAGGCAGCACAGCTTGCACAACAAAATGAAAAAATTTCAGCAATGCTTGGGGCGGAAATGAATTTAAGTAAGGTAATTGAAGAAGTAAACCGCATTTTAGTAAAACCTATACAAACATTGTATGAAGGGATTTAACAGCTTTTTAAGGTAAATCCCGGATTCTGCCGGTTATATTAAGAATCATTTTGAAGATTCTGGGCAGAAACTTCTGTAGGAATAAATAAACTAATATTTGCACATATAACAGGTAAGTAGAAAAACGTGTCTCAGCAATTCTGGGCACGTTTTCACTTTATCCCGCATTAACGGGCAGTAATTTATCTGTATCGAAGCGAAGAGTCAGGTACAAGACTCAAAATTCAGCGTAAGCAAAGAAGTTAGGTGGGAAG
>NZ_JBIWDH010000029.1:3170-63760 GCF_044761885.1 Lysinibacillus sp. NPDC097231
ATCGAAGCGAAGAGTCAGGTACAAGACTCAAAATTCAGCGTAAGCAAAGAAGTTAGGTGGGGAGAAAAACTGCCCGTAAAAGCCCGATTGGTGAAGACTAATAATCAGTGGGGATGAAGAAAATCCCCACTGAGTAAGTTTCACTTTATCCCGCATTAACGGGCAGTAATTTATCTGTATCGAAGCGAAGAGTCAGGTACAAGACTCAAAATTCAGCGTAAGCAAAGAAGTTAGGTGGGGAGAAAAACTGCCCGTAAAAGCCCGATTGGTGAAGACTAATAATCAGTGGGGATGAAGAAAATCCACTGATTAGGTATCACTTTATTGCTCAATATCATTGGAGGTAAATACTATGCATGTAATCATTGAATGGACCTATAAAGCGCTCAAGGGTGCAGAAACTGTATTGCGTTCAGAAGAAATGCCAGCAGCTCAAGCATTACTACTAGCAGAAGATATGGAACGGACAGGCAGAGTAAAATCATTGCAGTGTATCGATCGGCAGGATACCAATTGGTCACTAAAAGAGCTTAAGGCTTATTTGAAAGAAATTGATACTGAGCCACACAATATTACCGTCTACTTTGATGGTGGCTTTGATCGTGCAACAAGGCAATCTGGACTAGGTTGTGCTATTTACTATGAGCAAAATGGTAAGCCCTATCGATTAAGAAGAAATGCCTTTTCTTCTGAGCTCAAATCAAATAATGAGGCAGAATATGCGGCACTCTACTTAGGAATAGTTGAGCTCGAATTATTGAACGTTCACCATTTGCCAATTTGTTTCACAGGTGATTCACAGGTAGTGATTAATCAATTGAGTGGAGAATGGCCTGCACTTGAAAAGGATTTATCCAGCTGGGCAGATAAGATTGATGCCAAGTTAGAGGAGCTAGGAATTCAACCAGAATATAAGCTCGTAGCACGGAAAGAAAATTCAGAAGCAGATCGACTAGCAACTCAAGCATTAAACGGCATCGACATCACAGGTTTAAAGGAAATCGTCAAGGAGTAAACAATTAAAAATCTAAATCCATAATGTAAACCACCATATAAGTTATCAAGACTTAAATTGTAAAGGTCGTAAAATATAAAGGGTGATACATATTAGTCATATATAATATGTATCACCTTTTTCTTCTTGCTCAACAATCGCGCCCGATTGTGGAATAACCTTTACTTAAGATCTTTAACATTTAGTTTTATTGATTACTTACAATGTTGTTATAAATAGATAAACAAACAAAATAGTCAATAATAATAGGTTTAAATGTTTCCAAACTTTGATGATAAAGATGACTTAGCTACTCAAATTACATTCATCCACAACGGTGAGCTACTAATGGTGGAATGTTCTTTTGGAAAACTGGACTTTTTCGCAAAATTGGCTAATAAGAACCCAATAAAAATCCAGATACTAAATTTGCTTATGTTTAATGATAAAAAGTTGTTTAATTATTATGTTTTAATAGAGCAGAGCCTTACTACATTTTATTGTAGTAGGGCTCTTTAAAGTTGTTTAAAATGTTTCTACTTGAATGAAAACTTTACACACTTGACTTTCCCCTGTACGGGAAACTGTATACTTACAATATGTTATTAGATTGGAGGTGATATTTTGTTTAAAATCAGTGAATTTTCTAGGCTAAGCAAAGTATCGTTAAAAACATTGCGCTATTATGATCAGATTGGCATATTAAAGCCGAGAAAGGTGGACCATGATACTGGCTACCGATACTATTCAGCGGACCAGCTACTTGAGCTCAACCGAATCTTTATCTATAAGGAATTAGGGTTCACCTTGCCACAAATTATATGTTTGCTCCACGAAGATATTTCGTTGAAAGATATTCAAGGGATGTTTAAGCTGAAAAAAAGTGAAATCCAACTTGTTATCGATACGGAACAAGCCAAGCTCGCTCGGATTGAAGAGCGTATGCAACTTCTAGAACGAGAGGGACAGGTGGAATCAGATCAAGAAATCAGGATCAGGGCAGAAGGTGCTCAGCAGTTCCTTTCTTTGAAAGCACGCGGGAGAGAAGAAGACATTCCTGACCTATTTCGTACATTTAATCAATTATTAACAAAGGAAACGCGCCATTTGGCTCAAAGTCCTCAGGTCGTTTTATGGAAAGAAGTAGAGGAAAAAGAGGAGGAGTTCGAATTTGAAGTCGGCTATTTTTTAACCAGGGAGCTTCCGTTGTTTCCAGATGTATTTCAACTACGGACTCTCCCTCCTGAGCCGATGATGGCCACAATGGCCTTTCGTTCGGATTCTAATTTTGCTTGTACAGCCTGTGTTGATTTAGCTAAATGGATTGTGAAAAATAACTATAAGATCAAGGAAAACGAACCCGGTAGAGAAATATATTTACCGTTATCTACAACACAAGATGTCCAATTAATGGAAATACAAATACCTATTATAAATAAATAGCTGAAGGAGGAGTGAATTGAGTTGAAAAATAATCTAATCATCTATGTCTTATCACTTGTTGTTTTTCTAATCGGAACAGTTGAATACATTATTACAGGGGTTATTGAAATGATCGCTGTGGACTTTGGAGTAACTATTTCAGAGGCTGGATTATTAGTGACTTTATTTGCCCTTGCAGCAGCCATTGTCGCTCCAATTCTAATTGCTCTAACGATAAATATGGATCGCAAAAAGTTGCTCATGGCTACCGTTAGTGTGTTCATTGTCAGCAACGGACTAATGTTTTTAAGCCCTTCATATGAATCCGCACTATGGATACGAATTATTCAAGGGGTTAGCGGAGGAATCGCTACAGTGGTAGCCATGGCAGTAGCTACTAGACTAGTCGAAAAAGAAAGAAGAGGCCGTGCTATCGGCATTATTTTGATGGGCCTAAGCAGTTCGCTCGTGCTAGGTGTTCCAATCGGCACATTTTTTAGCGAAATGTTTGGATGGAGAGTTTTATTTATTTTGATCGGTTTATTAACCATTCTTCCATTGCTTATCATCTATAAAAAAGTTCCGGTAATCAAGGAAGAAGAAGCAGTTACCCTCAGGTCGCAGCTCTCTATTTTAAAAGATTCAAAAATTCTAACTGCCCTGGCTATTACTTTATTTTATGTCGGTGGATACGCTACACTATTTACTTATATTACGCCTTTCTTGCAAGCCACTTCCACTCTTTCTATAACCGAAATTAGTGGCATTCTATTTCTGGCTGGAATATGTAGCTTCCTTGGATCAAGAGTGGGCGGGCAATTGGCTGATGCAAAGGGGTCGAGATTCACAATTTGTTTTGGATTGCTGTTACAAGCAACAACGCTCCTCTTATTCGCACTATCTGGTATCAATCTCTTTGTATTGATCTTGGTTTTAATGATTTTTATGTTAGCAACTTGGAGTATTTCCCCTGCCCAGCAGCTATTTCTTGTCACTCTTGTACCTCGAAATCCAGACATTGCCCTAAGCGTAAATACTTCCTTTATTCAATTTGGTTTTGCGCTAGGGTCTGCATTAGGCGGATTTGTCATTGGTCGTACCTCTGTCCTGAATTTGAATTGGGTAGGTTTTGGCACTGTAAGTATCGCTTTATTTCTTGCCATCTTGCTATTCAAAAAAATGAATAGTAGAATTGAAACCCCTATTGTTACTAAAGTGAAATATTAAGTAGACCTAATTCCGCTTATATCCTACCTTTATATTGAAATGTTTGATTGAAAATCGGCATATTCGACAATAAAGGTAGTTTTTTTCTATAATCTATTTCAATCCTCTTGAGGGGTAATTGTTATACATATCCTGGTAATTTGAATTCTTCATTCTTTTATTTTCTCAACTTTCTCATTAATGTAGAGGTACTTGGCATCACGAACCCATGGTGTTAATACGCTATTTAACAATCTGGCAACAAACATAAAGAAAGGACGCATTTTCAGAAATGCGCCCTATAAATGGAATAACTAAATATGATTTCAATTATAAAACAAATTATTTCTCCCAAATTAATACAGCACGTTCTAAAACTGAATCCCAAGAGTCCTTTCCAGCAACGATTTTTTCTACATCATAGTCCACATAATACACAGCATCAATTTTTTCACTTTCATCAAACTTCCAGATATAATCCTGTTCATTGAGATTCTTCTCGTTATTAATTAGGCTTCTTGAAGGCGAATCAGCAATTGTTTCTGTATAAAAGATAAAACTCACATTCTTTTTCTCACCGTCAATTACCATTGGACTAGGGTAGGTCCCGTGAAAAGTAGCATAACTTTTACCGTAATAATGAGAAACCAATTGGTTATCATTTGGCATTTCAATTTTAAATAGATTTTTCGAGTACGGAATAACCCTTTCATAATAAAAAATACATAGATACGCTCCTAATAAAATGATAGCTGTAGCAAAAATGGAGGCAAGTGAAATGATTACTTTTTTCTTACGCCATTTTTTACCAACGCTCTTAAAAAGAGAGACTTTATTGTCTACTGGAATATAAAGATCTCGTTTCATGGATTCGTACTCCTTTTGACATTTATTACAATGCTGTAAATGCTCATCTACCATTTCTTTTGTATCTTGACTAACTACTTCATCAATATAGAGAGGTAAAACATCTTGAATGATTGTGCATTTAACCTCTTTCATGACCCATCTCCTCCATATACTCAATAATTTTTTTCCTCGCTCTGTAATAGGTCACTCTTGCCCATCCTGCACTTTTTCCAAAAAGATGCCCTATTTTCTCAAATGGTAATTCACCAAAAGTACGTAGTGAAAAGACCTCCTTATACGGCTCATTCATAGAGTGAAGAAACTGATGAACAGTAAAGGCATCTTCCTCGTTCATCAAATGCTTTACAATTTGCACTCCCATATTTGATTCTTCTACTACATCTGAATCTATTTGTCGTTTCTTTTTTTTGTAGTGCGAGAAATATGTATTTTTTGCAATTGTATAAAGCCACGCTCGAATATCTTTAGAACCATCAAATTTTTCAATTGATTTTAACGCTTTAAAAAATACCTCTTGCGTAATTTCTTCAGCTATACTCTCATCGTAGCTTAATGATTTGATAAACAAATAAACTTCTTTAAAGTATTCGCGATAGATTTCTTCAAAGTCGATCTCTTTTCACCCCTCTCACTTATATAACTCCTAGAATTTAATTACGTTACAAAAATTTTAAATATTTTACAATGGGCAATTATGTTATTTTCTCGATTACCAATCTCCAATTGATTCAGGATCAACATACTATATTTAATTTTCATCAAAATAAAAATCGGCATATTCAAAAGAATATACCTCATCATTCTTTAACTACTTCTATAATTTAGGCACAATATCATTTCCAGAAGTAATCAATTTATCTCCAGATTCTTCCTCTATTAAATGGCCCTTTCCATGAAGAAAGACGCTTTCCTAATTTCAGAAAAACGCCCAATTGTTGAACATCAAGATAGTATTTCCTCTTTTGCTTATAAAACTAAAGCCTCTTAATTTAAGATTGATTTTTAATTATTTCATCAAAATATTCACTTGGAATAGAAATGTCATTATCAATAAAAACCTTTGCCCAATGCTTGAACATATCAATATAAGAGTCTTTATCCATACTTAAATCGCCTAATTCATTAACGTCTCCTTGGACTTGTACTTTATCATGTTTAAGATCAACAATGACAGTCATATATGATTCTTCTTTGTATAAAACCGCACAGGTTACTTGTTGATTCACTAAATCAACTTTAGGAAATTCGTGTCGTACTCCTGTGGGCTTGAAAGTTGTATATCCAACATTAGATTGATTTGAATTATTCTCCATATTTTCACCTCAACATTCGTAAATAGAATACCTCGTTTATCAAATGTTAGTTAAAATTTTAACATAAATACCCATATTTTTCTTACTGAGTGTTATTCCACAATCTGGCCCGATTGTGGAATAAGAAAAGATCCTGGCATATCGACACAGGATCTTTAATCAATCTTTATTTTAAATAATCGAACTTTGTTATAAATGATCAATCTTTTTTATAAAACTACAAGAACAACTTACTCCTTCGTAACTTTTTGTAAACTTCTGCATAAGCTACTTTCAGCTGTTCTCTAAGCAGCTTGTTTTCTTCCTCCAATTTTTTGTTCTTCCTTTTTAGAGAGGCAATAAGGGCATCCTTATTGCTTTCATTCATTTCTCTTTTTACTTGTTTGGGTGTAGGTACTTGTGATTGCTGTTCTCGTAATGTTTCAATCCTGGTACGGAAGTCCTTATTGTTATAGAGTGTTGCTTTTGATACATTAGCTTCACTGGATACACTGTTAAAGTTTAATTTTCCATTAGCCTTTATAAGCCTTATAATGGCTTCATCTACCTTCTGAGAGGTGTTAGCCTTTCGGTTCGCGTGAATCGCTTTTAAGTGGGTAGAGCGGTCATATTCAGACATTTTTAACCCCCAACTTTCTTTTCATTCGATCTTGTCTACCAAAAATAATATTTCCTTCTTGAAGAGTATTTAAAATGCTTTGGTAACGTTGTAGATTCTTTTGGTTTTTCTCCACAATATCTTCTCGTCCTCGTTGTTTTGCTATTTCAATCGCCTTTGTGGTTGTTTTAATATGAAGTTCATACTTTTCCCTATCTAACTCTGAAAAACCTACCGCTAAATCCTTACATGGTGTTTGATTATCACCACATGTTAGACAAGGAGGTGCTTCCATATGAGGGCAGTTTCCGTTCAGCCGAGCGTGACACGTTCCATAAGGGTTGTCCATCGCATTTAGCTTATGATCCTGCCATAATGCATCCAATATGTCAGTTGGAATATCTTCAAAAGTGGAACTTAAAAAGGGGGATAAGATAGTAGCTTATACATTTGCAAACAAGCCACAAAAATTAATTTATCCGCCACAATTCAATCCTGATGTTGTCATTGTTGAAACAGAGGAAGCTGGATTTTTTGAAGTAGATTACTTCTTTGAAAATTTAACAAATACTTATGATATTTTAAAATTAAACATAAATGAAAAAACTGAACTTCTAAACGTTAGGGGAGATAAAGTTACAGCTAAAGATTTAGCGGAGAAGCACTTAGTTGTTTTCTATACAGCTTCAACAAAAAGTATCCCAGCACAAACAACACCTTCAAAGGTGATCATTCTTGATGGCGAGTCTGAAGCTACAATAGAAAATACCGTTGCAACAGAAATTGAAGCAATAATCGCGGCTGATTTTTATGAGGTAGATGGAACAAAAATGGTTCCATTACGCTTGATTGCTGAAAAACTTGGCTATAAAGTTGAGTCGGCAGGTAAAGGGACCATTGTATCAAAAGGCAATTTATCTTACACCATTACTCGTGGAGAAAAAATGTTTGGTTTTAACAAAGCATTACGCTCACTTCCTGTAGCACCTGCAATGTTAGAAGCAAATAAAACATATGTCCCAGTTGAATTTGTTGAGGAATACTTAAAATAATATGTTAAAAGAGTAAGCTAGAAGATTTCTAGCTTACTCTTTTTTAAGATATATTTTTAGACGCCACAAATTTTGGATACTTCTTGGCAAATAGTTGGATATTTCGCTTGAAAAAAATTGTATCCATAAAATCTTTAGCCAATTTTAATTCATCAGAGTACATTAATACGTGCCGAAAATGTTGCTGAATAAAATTTCGTGCATGTTCATAGTGCTTGTTGATAGAGATAGCACCGTAAATTTCTTCTTGATCGATAATATAAATAAAATCACAAAGTACTTTATGCATGCGATATTTTAATAAAACGGTAATGTAAAAAGTTTTTTCATCGCAACGCTCTATATCGAAATTATGAAATGTAACTTCTAGTTGTTGAATAAAGCTTGGAACGGAGGAAAAATAGTTATTTTTCATAAGAACCACTATCAACACCACCTTTACCAAAAATTATAAATAGAAAAAAATGATTTGTCTACAATTGAACAGAATATTCTGTTATTTAAAAGTTATAATTGTAGCTTTGCTTAAGCTTATAAAAATTTGTTACACTATTGATGCTGTAATTTTGAAAGAAGAGAGCGAAGAAAATGAAAATAATTCACATAGATCAGAAATATCCTGAGGATTGGATTCGCGTATTAAATCATATTGCGAATTTATTTTTTGAGGATTCAAAGCTAAAAGTAGAGACTGAAGAAGCTGATATGTCAGTATCGTTTGATCACCATGTTGGCGATGATTTCTCAGTGTCTACAAAAGCGGTACTTCAGGTAGAGGGTAAGCGTTATACGAATGAATACCGTATTCAATACGAATCTGAGGCAGAAGGTCGTGAGCTAAATATTCGTATTAAACGTGCCTTGTCTCATGTATTTTTAGATGTATTGGAGCAACATACAGGAATGTATCAGCAATGGGGAATTTTAACGGGTGTACGTCCAACCAAGCTCTATCATAAATTCCGAAAAGCTGGCAAAAGCGAGGAAGAAATTGCTGATATCCTTATTCGTGATTTCCGCCTATCAACTGAAAAGGTGGCGTTACTAAAAGAAATAGTTGATCGCCAGTTAGTAACGATCCCTGATATAGATGACATCGGAAAGGAAATAAGTATCTACATCGGTATTCCTTTCTGCCCAACTAAATGCGCCTATTGTACTTTCCCGGCCTATGCGATTGGGAGCAATCGAAAGCAGGGGCGTGTTGCTACATTTTTAGACGGACTGCATATTGAATTACGTGAAATGGGAAAATGGCTGAAGGAAAATAATATGAAAATCACTTCTATTTATTGGGGTGGTGGTACACCGACATCGATTGAAGCAGATGAAATGGATGCCTTGTATCAGACGATGTATGAGTCCTTCCCACATTCTGAAAAAATTCGTGAAGTAACAGTTGAAGCGGGTAGACCTGATACCATTACGCCAGAAAAACTAGAAGTATTAAAAAAATGGGGCATCGATCGAATAAGTGTTAATCCGCAATCTTATACAGATGAAACACTTAAAGCCATTGGTCGTCATCATACGGTACAGGAAACAATCGATAAGTTCTGGTTAGCACATGAATCAGGCATGAACAATATTAATATGGACTTAATTATTGGTTTACCGAATGAAGGCATTGAAGAATTCCAGCATTCTCTAGAGGAATCTGCAAAAATGCAGCCTGAATCACTCACGGTACACACCCTGTCATTTAAGCGTGCATCAGAAATGACACGTAACAAGGATAAATATAAGGTAGCGGATCGTGATACTGTTGCACAAATGATGAACATGGCACAAGTATGGACGAAGGAAAATGATTATGTACCGTACTATTTATATCGTCAAAAAAATATTTTAGGGAATTTAGAAAATGTCGGTTATAGTAAAGCTGGTGAGGAAAGCATCTATAATATTGTCATCATGGAAGAAGTGCAGACAATTTTAGGGATTGGCTGTGGAGCCTCTTCTAAATTTGTTCATCCCGAAACAGGGAAAATTACGCAATTCCATAACCCAAAGGATCCTGCAGCCTATATCATGACTTTTGAGGATGCAATCGGTAAGAAAATTGAGTTTTTAGACGAATTATATAATGCATAAAGAAAATGAAGGAGGCTGGGACAGAACCCGATTATTTTGAAAAATAGCGAAAATGGATAATAACTTTTCCGCCTCTCTGAGTTAAATATTCCTTCATAAATCAAAAAAATGTTAGACCGATTGTATCTTGGTCTAACATTTTTTCTTTTTGTCCCAGCCTCTTTTTTATCTCGATAAAACTGTTCCGAATAAAATATCAGGAAAGGTTATTGTTGAATTATAATGATTTGTAAAGGGAATTAAAAATGGAGGTGTAAAATGAAAGTCGTTATTAGTCCAGATTCATATAAGGGAACTTTGTCAGCTATCGAGGTGGCTCATGCAATGCAAGCGGGAATCTTGGAGGTTGATCAGGCAATCGAAACAGTCGTTCTACCGGTAGCAGACGGTGGAGAGGGCACTCTAGAATCTCTTATTACCACAACAGATGGTCAATATATTTCGGAAAATGTGCTTGACCCATTGGGGAGAGAAATAGAAGCGAGATTTGGTGTGCTTGGTGATCATGTAACGTGTGTTATTGAAATGGCTCAGGCATCCGGTATTATGCTGTTGCAGGGCAGTGAAAAAAATCCCGAGCTTGCATCAACGTATGGGACTGGTCAGTTAATCAAAGCTGCTCTAGATCGAGGCTTTAGGAAATTTATTATCGGAATTGGTGGTAGTGCTACAAATGATGCTGGTATTGGTATGTTAAAAGCACTTGGACTGCAATTTAGAAAAGAAGATGGCACATTAATTGCTAATGGAGTGTCAGCATTATTAGATTTGGCATCAATTGATGTTAGTCAGCTAGATTCGCGATTAGCTGAAGCGCAATTTATTGTCGCATGTGATGTTGATAATCCATTAATTGGAGAGCGGGGAGCAACTGCAATTTTTGGCCCACAAAAAGGCATTAAAGGGCATCAAATTGCTTATTTTGATGGTTATTTAAAGCGCTTTGCAGACATTGTTGAAAAACAGTTTAACATTCGACTTCACGATTACAAAGGGGCAGGCGCTGCTGGGGGAATGGGAGGCGCATTAATTGCTTTTTTTAATGGCACTTTTCATGCAGGGATTGATATTGTGATCGATGCCGTACAGCTAAAAAAGCATTTAGAAGGTGCAAAATTTATTATAACAGGTGAAGGCAAATCGGATCGTCAAACATTACATGGGAAGGCACCATTAGGGGTGGCGAAGGCTGCAAAATTAGCAAATGCACAGGTCATCTTATTATCTGGGGCTATCAGTGAAAACGATAAACTAGCATTGCTCGATTATTTTACTATTGTTGAGTCTTTAGTAGATGACAATATAACTGTTCAGCAAGCACTGCAAGAACCTTATCATTTGATTCGTCTGAAGACCAAAAAAATCTTTGAGGATTACGTATAAATGAGTAGATATTGTTTATCACTTTTAGGATAAATACTTTATGGGATTGGATTGTTATTACGGATATAATAGAAATCGGAGAGCTGCCCATGGGTAGCTCTCTTTTTGTATAATAGAAAAAGAGGAAAGGAGTTAGTAGATGAAAAAATTAATAGTAGTACTCTTTTGTATTTTTTTATTAGCAGGATGTACGGAAACATTAAAAACAGAGAAAATATCAGTAACTGCTGGACATGAAATGCAAGTGCATTTTATTGATGTAGGGCAAGGAGATTCGATTTTTATTGAATCACCGAACGGCAAGACGATGCTTGTTGATGGTGGTAGTAAGGGATCTGGAAAGCAGGTTGTTTCGTATTTACAAGAGCTTGGTGTGAATAAGCTCGATATAGTAGTCGCAACACATCCTGATGCAGACCATATAGGTGGTTTAATCCCTGTGTTAAACTCAATAGATATTGGACAATTTTATGATTCAGGGAAAGTACATACATCACAGACCTTTGAAGAAATGTTGACACTTATTGATGCAAAGAATATCCCTTATAATGTACCGAAAACAGGCGACAATATTGTGTTTGATGATGATCTTCAAGTGGAAGTGTTAAACGCAAATGAACATGCAACAGATAATAATGATGCTTCTATTGTTTTAAAAATTGCCTATGGTAATGTGTCATTTTTATTAACAGGGGACGCGGGAGTAGCGTTAGAAAAAGAAATGATGCAGTTTGATGTCAAGTCAACAGTCTTAAAGGCAGGGCATCATGGCTCTAATACAAGTAGCTCTGAGGAGTTTATTAAAGCAGTGCACCCAGAGATGACAATTTTAAGCTATGGAGAGGATAATAAATATGGACATCCTCATGCTGAAGTGGTAGAGCGCTTGCAAGCAATTGGCAGTAAAATTTACACAACTGCGGAAGCGGGAACTGTTATCGTATCTACAGATGGGGTAAACTATAATGTGAATTCGAAAGAATGGTCAGAAGCAATTGCTGAAGCGCCACAAACACCACAAACTAGTGCGAGCGTTGAGATTGTTAGTAAGGATTTAATAGAAGAAATTGTAGGCATTAAAAATAATGGTAATGAAGCAGTATCCTTAAAGGATTGGCAGCTTATTTCAATTGAAGGGTATCAAATTTTTAATTTTCCAAATGTGACCTTGCAGCCGGGGAAAACAGTCTATGTTACAAGTGGCACAAATGCACGAGAGGGTCAAAATTATTTAAAGTGGACAAAGCAACAAATTTGGTTGAATGATGGGGATGCGGCACAATTACTTAATGCGAAAGGGGATATTGTCAGTGAGCTCGACTAAATACACCTTAGACCGTATTGAAGATGGATATGCAGTTTTCTTAAAATACCCAGAGGAAGAGGAGCAAATGATCATTTTACAGTCCTCCATGAATAAGCCCGTACAGGTAGGCGATCGTGTGTTAATGGAAGAAATCGACGGCATCTATCATATTGAAATTTTAAAAGAAGAAACAGAGCAGAAAAAGGAAGAAATACAAAGCTTAATGGATAGATTGCGTAGGAAAAATCAATGATATTAAGAAAGCTGTGAGTAAACTTGCTCACAGCTTATTTATGTAGAAGGAATTTACTAAAAATGCTATGCTAAATATTTTGAATATATGCTAAAATAATTGTATTAATAGGAAGCTAGGAGCTGACACAATGTCAATCAACACAATTATTTTTGATTTAGATGATACGCTATTATGGGACAAAAAATCTGTTAAAACAGCATTTGAAAAAACATGTCAATATGTAGCGACAATACATAATGTTAATCCTACTGAGCTAGAGGAAGCGGTCCGTAAAGAAGCACGTGCGCTTTACGAAGGCTATGAAACATACGATTATACAGTGTTAATCGGTATTAACCCATTCGAAGGACTTTGGGGGACATTCGATGATCCAACTGATTCTTTCCAAAAAATGAAAGAGATTGTACCAGGATATCGTACAGAAGCTTGGACAAAAGGCTTAGCAGCTCTTGGAATTGATGATGCACAGCTAGGAGCTGAGTTAGGAGAGCGTTTTGTAGCAGAACGTAAAGTATCTCCATTCTTGTATGAAGATACTTTTGCCGTGTTAGACGAGCTGAAAGGAAAGTATCAACTTGTATTACTAACAAATGGAGCACCAAGTCTGCAAAATTTAAAGCTAGAAATTACACCAGAAATTGCACCATATTTTGACCATATTATTATCTCTGGGGACTTTGGTAAAGGGAAACCGGACGCCGCTATTTTCGAGCATGTAATGGAGAAGGCAGGTATTACAGCTGCTGATGCGATTATGGTTGGAGATAACTTAAATACGGATATCTTGGGTTCATCTCGAGTTGGAATGCGTAATGTTTGGATAAATCGTGAAAATAATGTACCAAATGGCGATGTCACACCAACGTATGAGGTAGACTCTTTAACGGCACTATTAGAACTTCTAAATAAGCTATAAGCAAAAATGTACTGACTCCCCGGGGAATCAGTACATTTTTTTGTATTTATCGAAACAAATATGACCTTTATCGAGACAATTTTGTGATTTATCGAAATAAATTTAGCTTTTATCGAAACAATATGGCGATTTATCGAGATATTTGTCGCTTGAATAAAAAGAATTATCAGAAAAAATAATTTATACTAGTTAATAAAAGTAAATACACTGAATCTAGTGATTAAGATCTGGAGAAATGTACTATATAGGACATCATGTTAATAGGGGTGTATATAATGAAAGCAAACCGTTTAGTGTTCGAAAATGCTATTGATATTAATCCACGATCAGGCATCATAAAGTTCAATGGGAATCGGATGATTTTAAAATCAGCTGAGGCACTTGGGTTTTTTAGGCGTGATATTATTCAAACATTGAATATAGAGCGGGCAAAAGGCTTTTTATTACGCTATGGTTGGGCCTGTGGCTATAGTGCTGGTGGCTCTATTGAAAAGATGTACAATTGGAAAGATTTGAAAGAGCTAATAAGGGCGGGCGCGGCAATCCACACATTAGAGGGCGTTGTAAGTGTACAAGTTGATGTGTTGGAAATAAGTAACGATAAATTTGAAATGGAAGGTAAATGGTTTCATTCTTACGAGGCGGAGGAGCATGTCCGCCATTTTGGTTTTAGTGATGAAAGTGTATGCTGGACATTGATCGGTTATGTAGCAGGTTTTTTAGCAAAAACCTATCCAAAGGAGATTGTTGTATTTGAAGAAAAGTGTCGTGGTAAATGCGATGATTATTGTAAATTTGTCGTTCGAACAAAGGAGCATGCCACACCAGAGCAATTGGATTTATTACGATATTTCCAAGAAACTTCCTTAGCTGACGAATTAGATGCTACGTATAATGAGCTAAAAACGCTCAATAATTCGATCATTCATTCTGATACCATCCACAAACAAATGACTCATGCAATGCTTGAAGGATATACGTTAAATCAACTCTTACATCTATTAAGCGATGCGTTGCAATGTAGTGTAACAATTGAACGTAGATATTTAATGAAGCCAATTGGTTATTATTTTATGCATAGCGATGATGAGCGAAATTATATAGAAGGAAGTCGTAAGAAAAAAGAGTTTCGACATGAATATGAGATTCTGACCATGAAAAAACAACTGGGAAGCTTGGTAATTCTCAGTCATAAAGATTTAACGCGTGAGCAAGAAATGATCATTGAACGTGCTGTGACGGTCTTTTCAGTTTATTTATATACACAAATGCAAATTGCCGAATCACAATGGAAAAGAAAGTCTGATTTTTTAGATGAAATCATGAGTAGGCAATCTTCCACAGAGGCGCTCATCAAAAAAGCTCGTAATATTTTTTATTTTGATCCGAGTAAAAATAATCGTGTCATTGTTATAACATCCGAGCAAGAGGAATCGGAAACCTTGCATAGCTTCTTAGTGACAGAGTATTTAAATGTTGAGTGCTTTATTAAAAATCAGGAAGTGCTACTGATTTTAGAGGATTGTGAGAGAAATATCGAATATATGTCGGATTTTGTTAGCAAATTATCGAAACGATTAAAAGAGCAATTCACACAATCTATATTCCAAATTGGTGTAGGGAAGAACGCCTTAAGGCTAGAAGAAATAGGGAATAGTTATAACGAGGCAAGATTAATTTGTAGATTTCTTCAAAGTACAGCATCAGGACGAACACAATCAGCTATTTACGAAAATTTTCAACATATTATGCTATTTTTAAAAACGACAAACCCAAGGGAGCTTTTACAGTTTTATGGAGAGGTGCTTGGTCAGTTATTGGAATATGATGAGCAAAATCATGCAACGCTTGTCCATACGTTAGAGGTTTTTTTAAATCATAGTGGAAATGTAAATAAAACAGCAAAGGCTCTGAATCTATCAATTCCTGGCTTCCGTTACCGAATGGACAAAATCGAATCTTTATTGCAAGAAGATTTACGTACAGGAGATGGACGTTTCCGTTGTCAGTTAGCCTTGAAAATCTATTATGTAATTAAAGCGTTAAATGATAAAAAGTAGAAAAGTCAGCGAGTTTGCTGGCTTTTTTCTATTTTGTGCGCGAATTCCTTTCAAAATTTAAAGAAAAAATAGAGAATACTATACATTTTATAAATTATCTAAAAATTCAAAAAGTATTACATTTATAAAGACATGTCAAACAAGAAAAAATAATTGTAGGAGGGAAGGGAATGGTTGTAAAACAAAGTACGAAGCCATTGACAGGGCAGGAATATTTAGAAAGTTTAAAGGATAGTCGTGAAATTTGGTTACATGGTGAACGTGTAAAGGATGTCACGACCCATCCAGCTTTTCGGAATTCAGCGCGATCGATTTCACGTTTATATGATGCCATGCATGACCCGCAATACAAAGATATTTTAACTTGTGAAACAGATACAGGTAGTGGCGGTTATACACACAAGTATTTCCGTGCAGCACGTAGCGCGGATGATTTAATCCAAGGACGAGATGCTATTGTTGCTTGGGCACGCCTAACATATGGGCAAATGGGGCGGACACCAGACTATAAAGCTTCATTCCTTGCAACACTTGGCGGGAACCCTGAATACTATTCACCTTATCAGGAAAATGCAAAGCGTTGGTATAAAGAGGCACAAGAGCGCAATTGGTTCTTCAATCATGCAATTGTGAATCCTCCTGTAGACCGACATAAAGATGTCCATGAGGTTGGGGATGTTTTTATTCAAGTGGAACGTGAAACGGACGAAGGATTAATAGTTAGTGGTTCGAAAATGGTGGCTACGGGTTCTGCTATTACGAATTACAATTTTGTCGGTACGTATGGTCTACCGATTAAAGATAAAAAATTTGCTGTTGTCTTTATCGCACCAATGGATGCACCTGGTGTGAAACTTATTAGTCGTGCTTCCTATGAAATGACGTCGGCCATTATGGGAAGTCCATTTGATTATCCTCTAAGTAGCCGTTTCGATGAAAATGATGCAGTACTTGTATTCGAGCAAGCGCTTATTCCTTGGGAAAATATATTAATTTATGAAGATATGCAAAAGACAACTTCATTTTTTGTAGAAAGCGGTTTCATTAATCGCTTCACCTTCCAAGGTGTCACACGTTTAGCTGTAAAATTAGATTTTATTATTGGTGTATTGTTGAAAGCATTAAAGACAGCAGGTACTGACCAATTCCGTGGCGTGCAGGTGCATATTGGAGAAATTATAGCTTGGCGGCATATGTTCTGGTCATTAAGTGATGCGATGGCTCTGAATCCTGAGAAAAAAGATAATGGCATTGTTATTCCGAATTTAAGTGGTGGATTAGCATATCGCGTATTCTTGCAGGAAGGCTGGCCGAAGATCAAAGGTATTATCCAACAACTCGTTGCAGGGAACTTAATTGTACAGCCATCTAGTGCAAGAGATTTTTTAAACGAGGAATTCCGTCCTACATTAGATAAACTCTACAGAGGTTCGAATGGTATTGAGGCACTTGAAAAAATAAAAACAATTAAATTACTTTGGGATGCAATTGGTACTGAATTTGGTGGTCGTAGTGAATTATATGAGCGTAATTACGCTGGTAATCACGAAGATATTCGATTACAAACATTGTTTGGTGCACAAGGTAGCGGTAAAACAGATGAGTTCATAGCGTTTGCTGAGCAATGTATGGCAGATTACGACTTAACGGGATGGACAGACCCAACTTGGGTTAATCCAGATGATGTGAATTATTTTACAAATAAAAAATGATAATAATTTAGGGGGAATGTTTGATGTCAAATTTTGATGTAGCACAACTAGCGCATGTGGAGCTTTACACACCAAAGCCAGAGGAATCTTTAAAGTTTTTCACAGATTATATGGGATTACAAATTACAGCACGCGAGGGGCAATCGGTTTATTTAAGAGGTTATGAGGATTTTTATCATCACACATTAAAACTAACTGAAGGAAAAGAAGCTGGTCTCGGACATTCTGCTTGGCGAGCAAGTTCACCAGAAGCGCTAGAACGTCGTGTCGCATCTTTAGAAAAAAGCGGTTACGGTAAAGGCTGGATTGATGGTGATTTAGGTCATGGTCGTGCCTACCAATTCGTCACTCCAGATGGACACAATCAAGAGATTTTATGGGAAGTGGATTATTTTCAACCAGCTGAAGATCAAAAAACATTATTAAAAAGTCGTCCTCAAAAACGTCCATTAACGGGTATCCCAGCACGTCGTTTGGATCATATCAACTTAATGTGTGGAGATGTAGCGAAAAATCGCGAGTTTATGTCTGAGCATTTAGGCTTCAAATTACGTGAACAAATTGTCTTGAACAATAATGAAGAAATCGGTGCATGGATGAGTGTAAGCCCACTTGTACATGAGGTAGCGTTAATGAACGACCAAACTGGTAATAGTGGACGCTTCCATCATATTGCATTTTGGTATGGCTATCCACAGCACCTCATGGATACGGCAGATATTTTTGCAGAAAACGGTATTCAAATAGAAGCAGGGCCAGGTAAACATGGTGTGAGTCAAGCGTACTTCATGTACGTAATGGAGCCTGGTGGCAACCGAGTGGAATTATTTGGTGACTCAGGTTACCTAATTTTTGATCCTGACTGGAAGCCGATAACATGGCGTGAAAATGAGTTAGACGAAGCGATTATTTGGTATGGCTCTCCACTACCGAATGAGTATTTCTTATATGGTACACCGAATCGAGCAGTAAAGGTTCCAGTGAAATAACTATATACAACAGCAATGAATTAATAAGTGAAAAATCCGAAGGGCTGTCTTAAATACTATATTAAAGTATTTGAGACAGCTCTATATCTCAAGGAGGTTATGTAATGGAGGATCGTCTATTTAGAAGTGCGATGGGGAAATTTGCAACAGGCGTTACGGTGATTACAACAAATGTAAAAGGCGATATACATGGCATGACTGCAAATGCATTCATGTCTGTTTCACTTGATCCAAAATTAGTTGTCATCTCTATTGGAGAAAAAGCCTCTATGCTGAAGCATATTCAGCAAAGTGGGACATTTACGATTAATATTTTATCGGCACAGCAGCAAGAATTATCGATGCTATTTGCGGGACAAATCAAAGAAAAGCGTGATGTAAAATTCGGTGATTTACAAGGTGCACCTACGATTGAAGGTGCTATTGCACAAGTTAGTTGTGAGGTAGCAAGCACATATATGGAAGGCGATCATACGTTATTTATCGGCAGAGTGAAAAACATCCATATAGAAGACGGGGAGCCATTGCTATTCTTTAATGGCCAGTACGGTGCACTATCAATAGAAACAACTATGCAAGTCTAGGAGGTAGGCAATGGATAGACAACTATATGCAGTGAAATTACAGGAAGCTGAGGAAACGAAGCACCCTATCGAGCCACTAACATCAACATTTCCAGAAATAACTGTAGATGACGCCTATGCTATTCAATTACTTCAGATTGCCACAAAACAACAAGAAGGTAAGAAAATTGTTGGTAAAAAAATTGGCTTAACAAGTAAGGCGATGCAGCAGCAATTTAATGTTACGGAGCCAGACTATGGCCATATTTTATCGAATATGGTGGAAATCGATGGCGCAATAATCTCACTCAATCATTTCATTCAAGCAAAGTTAGAATTTGAGATTGCGTTTGTTTTAAAGAAAGACTTATATGGACCCAATATTACAGTGGAGGATGTTATTGAGGCGACAGATTATATTGTTCCAGCACTTGAAGTGATTGATAGTCGTATAGCTGATTGGAAAATTCGCTTTGAAGATACCGTCGCAGATAATGGCTCCTCTGCCTTGGTGATCATTGGTGGGAAGCCTACAAAATTGAAAGATGTGGACTTACCGCATATTGGTATGAACGTTTATCGTAATGGTGAGTTGTTTGATAGTGCCGCCGCTGCTGCTGTAATGGGTAATCCATTACGTGCTGTTGCATGGTTAGCCAATAAGCTAAGTAAATATCATATCGGTTTGCAAGCAGGCGAATTTGTATTGGCAGGAGCATTAACAGCGGCAGTTACCATTGAGGATGGAGATACGTTTACGGCTGAGTTTGCTCATCTAGGTGCTGTGTCCGCTACGTTTAGGCTAGAGGAGGAGAAATGAAGATGGCAAAATTGAAAGTTGCAATTTTAGGCTCCGGTAATATTGGTACAGATTTAATGTACAAAATTGAACGCAGTAATTACTTAACAATGAGTGTCATGGTAGGCATTGATCCTGCCTCTGAAGGGATTCAACGTGCAAAGGCACGAGGCTATCATACAATCACTAATGGAATTGAGGGCTTAGTTATATGTCCAGAACTCTTTGATATTGTGTTTGATGCTACAACTGCAAAGGCCCATCCTTTACACAGTGAGAGGATACTTGCGCTTGGTAAAAAGATGATTGATTTAACGCCAGCTGCTATTGGCCCATTTGTTGTACCTTGTGCAAACTTAGGGGAATTTGTTACAGCTGATAATGTCAATATGGTGACATGCGGTGGGCAGGCGACGATTCCAATTGTCTATGCCATTAACCAAGTTGCAGATGTGGAATATGCTGAAATCGTTGCTACGGTAGCAAGTAAAAGTGCAGGACCGGGTACACGTGCTAATATTGATGAATTTACACGGACAACAGCAAAAGCAATAGAGGACGTGGGCGGGGCGAAAAAGGGAAAAGCCATTATTATCTTAAATCCAGCTGATCCGCCAATTATCATGCGTGATACTGTGCATGTGCTAGTGAATGATGATAATAAAGAGCAAGCAATTATCAAGGCCATAGAAGAAATAGTGCAAGCTGTTCAGCAATATGTACCAGGATACCGCATGACAAGTGCTCCTATTTTTAATGGTAAACAAATATCAATCTTTTTAGAAGTGGAAGGAGCAGGGGACTTTTTCCCAACCTATTCAGGGAATCTCGATATTATGACGGCTGCAGCAGTACAAGTGGGCAATGAAATCGCTAAACAGCATCATGAAACAGTGAAGGCGAACTAAGCGGAGGCGAGTGAAATGAAAAATTTAACAGTTTTGGATGTGACATTGCGTGATGGTAGTCATTCAATGCGCCATGCATTTACAGAGCAGCAAGTGAGAGATGTAGCTCGTGGTTTAAGGAAAGCAAAAGTGAAATATTTTGAAGTATCACACGGAGATGGATTAGGGGGCTCTTCTTTACAATATGGTTTTTCAAAAGTAGATGAACTGAAGTTGATCGAAGCAGCGAGAGAAGAATGTGGTGACTCAGCTATTTCAGTTTTGATATTACCTGGTATAGGTATTAAGGAAGATTTAAAAAATGCAGTGAAGGCTGGAGCTAAAATGGCGCGTGTTGCAACACATGTAACCGAAGCCAATGTTGCTGCTCAACATATTTACTTAAGTCGAGAGTTAGGCTTGAAAACAGTTGGATTTTTAATGATGGCGCATATGGCTCCAACATCTGTAATAGTAGAGCAAGCGAAGTTATTTGAAAGTTATGGTGCTGAAATAATTTATGTAACTGACTCAGCAGGTGCCATGCTACCTCATGAGGTTAAGGAACGAGTAGCAGCATTGAAGGAGCATGTTTCTTGCGAAATAGGTTTCCATGCCCATAATAATTTATCCCTTGCTCTAGCAAATACTCTAGCTGCTGTTGAAGCAGGTGCTACGTATGTGGACGGTAGTTTACGCTGTTTAGGTGCTGGTAGTGGTAATACACAAACTGAAGTAATGGTTGCGGTTCTTGATCGTTTAGGTTATGAAACAGGCATTGATTTATATAGTGTAATAGATGTTGCGAATGAAGTAGTTGCGCCAATTATGCCACGGCCGCAAGAAATAACAGGCTCTAGTCTAATGATGGGCTACGCTGGTGTCTACTCTAGCTTTTTATTATTTACGCAGGAAGCGGCAAAAAAATATAACGTAGATGAACGTGAAGTTTTAGTGGAGCTTGGCAAAAGGAAAGTGGTAGGTGGGCAAGAGGATTTAATCGCAGAAATTGCTCGTGAAATATCCAATCTTAAACAGATAGTAAATTAGAAACGGAGGAATGATCGATGTTGAAAACCGCTACACTGGACCAAATAGCATATGAGTTGTATAAAGCAGAGAAAAATGTGTATGAGGTCACAAAGTTTGTCGATCAATATCCAGAGTTGACGGTGGAGACTGCCTATGATATTCAAGACAAACTAATAGAACTTAAGTGTCAGCATGAGCAAACGACCATTTCTGGACGAAAGCTTGGCTTAACAAGTAAAGCTAAACAGCAAATGATGGGTGTGCATGAGCCCTCTTACGGTGTGCTGTTAGCTAATATGGAATTAAACGCACAACTGCCAATATCATTAAAGTCTCTAATTCATCCAAAAATTGAGCCAGAGATTGCCTTCGTATTTAAGCAGGATTTACTCGGTCCAGTTATAACTGTTGCACAAGTATTAGAAGCAACAGATTATATAGTACCTGCGATGGAAATTATCGATAGTCGTTATTTGAATTTCAATTTCACGTTACCAGATGTGATTGCTGATAACTCTTCTTCCTCACGTTACATAGTGAGTTCGCATAAATATGCGGTAGATGAAGTAGATCTTGTGAACATGGGCTGTATCTTTAAACAAAATAATGAAATTTTTGCAACGAGTACAGCTGGCTCCATTATGGGGCATCCAGCGCGTGCCATTGCTTGGATGGCAAATAAACTAATCGCTCGTGGACAACACATTCTGGCAGGAGATGTTGTGCTAAGTGGCGCATTAACAGGCTCTGCAACAATGCATGCAGGGGACTGCTTTACTGTAAGCTTTGATGGAATAGAGTCGTTAACAGTTCGAGTAGACCAATAGAAAAGGAGGAGGGTGACATGCCATATATTCAAGTAACGTTTATTGAAGGACGTACAGCAGAGCAAAAGGAACAGTTAATTGAAGAAGTGAGTAAAACTGTTTCATCTGTATTAGATGCACCACTTGAGACGGTTCGTGTGTGCTTAAATGAGATTCCAAGTTCTCATTGGGGAATTGCAGGGAAGTCCATCCAACGTCGACAAAATGAAGAATAAGGAGTGGTCTAGCATGGGGAATACAGAAACGAAATTGAAAGAAGTCAAGCTATTTATAAATGGAGAATACGTAGAATCTTCTTCTCAAATATTGTTTGAGGTGAAAAATCCTGCGACCCAGGAAATTATTGCAAAAGTCCATGAAGCAAGCTTTGAGGATGTGGATCGGGCGTGTGAAGCAGCACGACAAGCCTTTGAAGAAGGGCCATGGCGTACAATGCCTTTATCTGAACGTTTAGCGAAAATTCGTCGGATGGCAGAGATTATTCTTGAACGAAAAGAGGAATTAGCACGCTTAGAGGCATTGGATGTAGGTAAGCCCTATCAAGTAGCATTAGAACGTGAAATTCCTCGTGCCGCAGAAAATTTAAAGTTTTTTGCTGATTTTATGGAACAGCAAGGCGGCGAAGTATATCCGATGGACGATGCTTATTTAAATTATACGCGCTATGAACCAGTTGGAGTTGCTGCGTTAATTACCCCTTGGAATTTACCGTTTATGCTAACAACGTGGAAGCTTGGTCCATGTTTAGCTTCAGGGAATACAGCGGTCATAAAGCCAGCGGAAATTACACCATTAACCGTATCGTTACTTGGTGAGATTGCACAACAGGCGGGCATTCCAGACGGCGTGGTTAACGTTGTCCATGGCTTTGGTGTACAATCAGCAGGAGAATTTATGACGACTCATCCTGAAGTCGATTTAATTTCCTTCACTGGAGAAACAACGACAGGGAAAGCCATCATGAAAAACGGTGCTGATTCATTGAAAAAAGTTTCCTTTGAATTAGGTGGTAAGGCCGCAAATATTATTTTTGAAGATGCAAACTTAGACAAAGCCATCCCAGTATCGATTCAAGCTGCGTTTATGAATTCCGGTCAAGTTTGTCTAGCAGGGTCGCGGATTTTAGTGCAACGTACAATCTTGGATGAATTCCTAACACGTTTTAAAGAAGCGGCTGCAGCATTAGTTGTTGGTGATCCTCAAGATTCAAAAACGAATATGGGGCCAGTTGTAAGTGAAACACATTATAACAAGGTAACAAGCTATTTAAGTATCGCTGAATATGAAAATTCTACGCTTATTTATGGCGGTGAACGTCCTGAGTTACCATCGTATTTAAGTACGGGCTATTATTTGCAACCGACTATCTATTTACAAGAAAATCCACAAGCACGTATTTGCCAAGAGGAAATATTTGGCCCTATCGTGACAATTATCCCGTTTGATACAGAGGAAGAGGCGCTTGCGATAGCGAATGGAACAGAGTACGGTTTAAATGCAGTTGTCTGGACTGATAATCTACAGCGTGCACATCGTATTTCACATGATGTACGTGCAGGGACGATTTGGGTAAATTGCTGGTTTGTGCGTGATTTACGTGCGCCGTTTGGAGGCTTTAAAAAGAGTGGCGTAGGACGAGAAGGTGGTCACCATAGCTTGGAATTTTTCACAGAAGCAAAAAATATTTGTATTGCGTTAAAGTGAAAATAATCAGTGGGGGACGAAGAGGCCCTCCACTGATTAAAATTGCACTTTATCGAAACAAATTGAGGTTTTATCGAAACTTTTTAGAAAAATATCGAAACAAACTCGAACTTTATCGAAACTTTCGCTTAAAAGTGTGCATTAAATGCAAGATATAGCCATGTTAAGGCAATTGCAATACATAGTTGAACCACAGCGCTAGCTATTAGGTAACCTCGAGGTTCACCTGCTTTTTTACGATAGTATATTTGCATAATAGAGTATAGCGTAAATAAGCTGTATATAATCGTAGCGTGTATGGAATGCATCAGTAAATAGATAGCAAATAAAATACCTGCAAACAATACTAGCATAATAGCGTTTGCGATGGCATGTTCAACTGTAGCAGCAAAAAAGCGTCGTTCGGTATGAGGCATTCTTTTTTTAGCTAGCCAAAGTATGAATTGCGTAAGTAATATAAAGATATTTCCTAGAATCATTTTGATTGAACGTTTATCGTCATAGTAATAATACTTTAGTGAATCAAACGCTTTTTCGGGTTGAATGGCATGCTCAGTTTGGACATTAAAGAAGGTGTCATTGTTTAGTATCTTCCATTTTTCCTGAGTACCGTCTGAATAGACAACCAACAAATCTTGAGGTTTAAAGTAACCATTTGCTTCCCACTGTTGAGCTGTTACTGAAACTGTAGGTGCATGCTTCATTTGTTTTTGTAACTGGAATAAAAATTGCTTATTAATATAGCATTGCTGAGGTACATAAAGGCACGATGCTTTTGCTATAAAGGTTTCATTGTTTTCATTGGTATGTACATAGACTTTAGCAATTGTTTTGTTTGTATCTGCTGTGAGCGGAGAGCTAACTGGCCTTTGGATAAAGGACAAAATTAAAATAGAAAGAACTGTGATAAATAGCAAGGACACTGCAGGCATTTTCCATGCCTTTTTGAGTGCTCGTTTTTCTATTGGAGTAGGTGTAGTAATGTTATGCAGTATTTTGTCCTGCTGCTGCTTTGTTAACTTTAGATCACGTAAATGACGCCAGGTTTTTTCATAGTTCTTCATTGAATTCACCTCCAAGCTGCTTTTTTAATGCTACAAGTGCACGTTTTAAAGTGTTTTTTACCTTTCCTTCATTCCAACCTAGTACATCACATGTCTCCTGAATGGATAGTTCCTCGATTTTACGTAAAATAATGACATCACGATAAGTAAGCTTAAGTTTACTAATGGCAAGATAAAGCATCTTTGCATCTTCCTGCTGGATGAGCCATTGGTGTGGTAAGTTCGGCTCAAGTTCCTCATGATCGTTTAAAAACGGTACAAATTGTATAAGCCTTTTTCGACGGTAATGATCGTAGGCTAGATTACGAGCAGTGCTTCTAAGCCAGGCAAGCTCTGCCCCTTCTTTAATTGATTGCTGATAATTGAAAAATCGAACAAATGTCTCCTGCGTGAAATCCTCCGCTAATTTTTCATCATTGAGTAAGTAATATAAGTATTTAAAAATGCTTTGATTATGTAAGTAAAATAGCTCTTCAAACGTCAAAATGTGCACCTCCTTTCTTTCTAAGACGAACGATTTTCAAAAAAGTATCATTTTACAAAAAAATAAAAAGCAG
Organism: Lysinibacillus sp. NPDC097231; assembly: GCF_044761885.1. Classification (NCBI taxonomy): domain Bacteria; kingdom Bacillati; phylum Bacillota; class Bacilli; order Caryophanales; family Bacillaceae; genus Lysinibacillus; species Lysinibacillus sp. NPDC097231. The sequence goes on from NZ_JBIWDH010000029.1 coordinate 28,775, forward strand.
AGAGTACAAATACTCCCTGCTAATAAATCAATATTTTATAGGCTAATCGCTTTTACTTCATCAATATTTTCAAGCTGTGCTACGAATGTTAAATCTTCTTCTGTTACCACATTGTCGATTGTTAACATCATGACAGCTGTTCCGCCAACTTGTGCACGACCAACCTGCATAGTTGCGATGTTGATATCTTTTTCTGCTAGCTTCGTTGCTACGCGGCCGATTGCACCTGGTTTATCAGTATTTTTAATGTAAAGAAGGTGACCTTGTGGAATAACGTCTACAACATAATCTTCTACTTTAACAATACGTGCACCTAGACCGTTTAATAATGTACCAGCTACAGTGTGTATTTCATTTGCTGTTTTAATTTCAATTGTAATTAAGCTAGTGAAGCCTTTAGCAGTTGTTGTTTTATGCTCATTAATTTTCATGCCTATGCGTTCAGATAAGTAGCGAGCATTTACGTCATTCACATGATTACCGTGATTTTTAGATAATAGTCCTTTTAAAGCATTTGAAGTTAATGGACGTACATCATAGTTTGCCACTTCACCAGCATAAGATAAATTAATTTCTTTCACAGGTTCAGTAGTCACTTGAGATAAGAATGAACCAAGCTTTTCAGCTAATTCGAAGAAAGGTTCAACCTGTGCAAGTAGCTCTTTTGGAATAGATGGCATATTTACTGGGTTTGTTACAGTACCTGTTTTATAAAATTTAATAATGTCATTTGATACGTCAACAGCTACAGACTCTTGTGCTTCAATTGTAGATGCACCTAAGTGAGGTGTTGCGATCACTTGTGGTAAAGTCAGTAGCTTGTGATCTGTTGCAGGCTCAGATACGAATACGTCAAGAGCAGCACCAGCTACTTTACCTTCTACGATGGCATCATATAAATCATCCTCATTGATAATGCCGCCACGTGCACAGTTAATAATACGTACACCGTCTTTCATCATAGCGAATTTTTCTTTGTTAATAAGGTTACGTGTTTCAGGAAGAAGTGGTGTGTGTACTGTAATGAAATCTGCATTTGCACAAATTTCTTCAACTGTCGATTTTGTTACCCCTAACTCTTTAGCGCGTTCATCAGTTAGGAATGGATCGTATGCCATAACGTTCATGCGTTGACCTTTTGCACGATAAGCCACTTCAACACCGATACGACCGAAGCCTACAACACCTAAAGTTTTATTTTTTAGCTCAACCCCAACATATGATTTACGATCCCATTTACCATTTTTTAAAGTGTTAAATGCTTGTGGGATATGACGAGCAAGTGAAGTCATCATGGCAATTGTATGCTCAGCAGCAGAGTTAGTGTTACCGTCTGGTGCATTGACAACGATAATACCATGTTCAGTTGCAGCTGCTAAATCAATGTTGTCGACCCCTACACCAGCACGTCCAATAAGTTTTAAGTTTTTAGCTGCTTCGATTACTTCGCGAGTTACAGTTGTTTGAGAACGAACTAGTAATACATCTACATCCGCGATTTTTGCGATTAATTCTTCTGGTGCAAGACCAGTATCTACAATGATATTTAGGTCTAAATCTTGTTCTTGTCGAAGTGGGAAAATACCATCTTCACTTAGTGGATCAGCGATAAATACGTTAATTGTTTTTGTTGCAGTAGTCATTTGTAATTAGCTCCTTTTTAATTAAAGTTGTTAGTGGCCTCTATAGTACGACAGTCTGGAATTTGTAAAATTCAAACATCTTACAGCATGCAAACAATCTCCTTTCTATTTCCATGTGAATGAAGATAAAAAAGCCTTCCACCGCCTTACAAGCACAGATATTGTGTTGTAAGGGGCGAAAGGCTGAATAAACATTGGTTCGCGGTACCACCCTTAATTACTGCTTGAAAGATATCTTGCAGTCTTAGCTATATGCGTAACGTGCATGTGACGGATAAGCTTACTTTGGATTGTTCGGCTTATCTATTCAGGAGTGGAACTATTATCGTAGAAATCACTGATTTACACCGACCATCAGCTCTCTTGGGATTTTCTTGCGACTAGTGTGTCTCCGTCGTTATATTTTTGTGTAATTAAATTTGTTAACATCATAATCCCTATTGTTCACCTTTGTCAACAATAATTCTAAAAAATATTAAAAATATTGACTTCTAAAGTCTGAAAAATAACCATTTACGAATATTCATGGAATTCCTCCTGTTTATTGTTCGTATTCTTGGGAAGGACAATGAAAGCGCTAACGAAATGTGCTAAGTCAGATAACATAGGCGTTTAATGAAAAGTAGCGGTCGAAAATTATATGGGAATTAATTGGAATAAGATAGATTTTTTGAGTAATACTCTCTTTGTTTTAAGGGGGAATGCGAACAATTTTTTCTCGTCACATTTTCGTCAAAATTGCGAAGTGTAGAAGGTAAACACGCAATTAGAGAAGAATGTAAGTAAAGTAAGATTGATTTTTGGGGGTGTAGAAAGATGTATGATGTAGCAATTGTTGGTGCTGGACTGGCAGGTTTAGTCGCAGCCTGTGAGTTAATTGATGCAAAGAAAAGAATTCTTTTAGTAGACCAAGAACCCGAAAACTCAATGGGGGGGCAGGCATTTTGGTCTTTTGGTGGTCTATTTTTAGTAAATTCACCTGAGCAAAGAAGGCTTGGTATTAAAGATAGTAAAGAGCTCGCCTGGCAGGATTGGCAAGGGGCGGCTGGCTTTGATCGCTTGGAAGATGAAGATTCGTGGGCATATAAATGGGCGAGAGCTTATGTTGATTTCGCGGCTGGCGAAAAATATGAATGGCTAAGGTCAATAGGTATTAAATTTTTTCCTATAGTTGGTTGGGCAGAACGTGGAGGCTCATTAGCAGGGGGACACGGGAATTCGGTACCTAGGTTCCATATTGTATGGGGAACAGGACCTGGCATTGTAAAGCCTTTCGCTGATAAAGTAAAAAAAGCTATAAAGGACGGGCTGATAGATTTTAAACCGAGACATCGCGTGGATGAATTTATACAACAAGAAGGAAAAATTGTTGGAATTAGTGGGACAATTTTGGCTGAAAGCTATGCAAGTCGCGGTGAGAAAAGCTCAAGAATCGGCATTGGCGAATTTTCCTATGAAGCCGAAGCAGTTATTGTGGCTAGTGGTGGAATAGGCGCAAATTTTGATTTAGTAAGGAAGAATTGGCCGGAACGACTCGGAACACCACCAAAAAATATGGTCTGCGGTGTGCCTGCCTATGTAGATGGCAGAATGCTAGAAATTACTGAACATGCCGGGGGGCGTATCGTCAATCGAGATCGCATGTGGCACTATACAGAGGGCTTGAAAAATTGGGACCCAATTTGGCCAAATCACGGTATTCGAATTTTACCTGGCCCTTCCTCATTATGGTTTGATGCAGAGGGCAATCGATTTGGAGCACCGAATTTCCCAGGTTTTGATACATTAAGTACACTGGAAGCTATTCAAAAAACGGGCTATGATTATTCGTGGTTTATTTTAACTGAAAAGATTATTGAAAAGGAATTTGCCCTATCAGGCTCAGAACAAAACCCTGATTTAACAAATAGAAGCATTAGTGATGTTCTGAAACGTGTTTTACCAGGTCCACCTGCCCCTATTCAAGCATTTAAAAATCATGGGGAGGATTTTGTGATTGCGCATGATTTAAAGGAGTTAGTGAATGGTATGAACAAATTGGCTGGAAACGAACTTCTTGATTTCATGAAAATAAAAGAGCAAATTTTAGCAAGAGATCGTGAAATGGATAATAAGTTTACAAAGGATTTGCAGGTGAATGCAATTCATGGCGCAAGGAATTATATTGGTGATAAAATTGTGCGTGTTGCGAAACCCCACAAAATATTAGATACACAAAATTGGCCGTTGATCGCGGTTCGATTAAATATTTTAACACGTAAAACACTAGGAGGCCTGCAGACGAATTTAGATGGTGCAGTGCTAGGAATGGATGGTAAGCCTGTACCAGGTCTATACGCAGCAGGCGAAGTTAGTGGCTTTGGTGGTGGCGGCGTGCATGGATACCGAGCTTTAGAGGGGACATTTGTTGGCGGTTGTTTATTTAGTGGGCGACAGGTAGGGCGTTTTTTAGCAAAAAGGTAATATTAAAATTTAGAAAGCTTCTTTGAGAGGAGAAACTGCTCTGGTACAGGGGAGAATTGCTCGGGTAAGGAGTGAAACTGCTCTGGTACAAGGGAAAATTGCTCAGGTAAGGAGTGAAACCGCTCTGATACAAGGAAAAATCGCTCAGGTAAGGAGTGAAATCGCTCTGATACAGGGAAAATCGCTCGGGTAAGGAGTAAGACCGCTCTGGTACAAGGGAAAAATGCCATGGTAAGAAGTGAAAGCACTGAACTCTGGTAAAGGTTACAATTACTGATGATCATAGACTGAGAGTAGACGTTTGAAAAAGGGAAACAAATTTTAAGAATGATGACAACGCATCAAAAGGATAATATTAAAAAAAGCATCTCTCAATTGGAAGATGCTTTTTGGTGGTTCACTGATCCACAATAGAAGTTAATAGTGTATGTTCATTGTGAGGTGGAAAATTAAAGTGCAGATGCTTGAACCTGAGCAATTTTAGTGATTTGTTCCTCTACCTGCTCTTTTGTCCAACCATTTTCTTCAACGAAGAAGTTACGTTTTGCACGACGGCAATCGTCTGAACAGCTGCGCATATAAAATGCCTCATGCTTTTCCTCACAAAGCATTAATTTATGGCATTCAGGATTTGCACAGTTTGTATAGCGCTCAGATGGTTCACCAGTGAAGAAGTCCTTTCCGACAACAACATGCTCCACCTGATTAATCGGTACACTACGACGGCGGTCAAAGATAAACATTTGACCATCCCAAAGCTGGCCCTTTACTTCCGGATCTTTAGCATAGGTAGCGATACCGCCGTGTAATTGTCCAACGCTTTCGCCATAGCCCTCACGTTTTAACCAGCCAGAGAATTTTTCACAGCGAATACCACCTGTGCAGTACGTTAAAATTTTCTTACCAGTAAACTCTTCCTTATGAGCGTCCATCCAAGCTGGTAGCTCACGGAAGTTTTCAATATCTGGACGCACGGCCCCACGGAAATGCCCAAGGTCATATTCATAATCATTACGTGCATCAATAACTACCGTATTATCCTCCTGCATACGTTCCATAAATTCCTTAGGGGATAAATAATCACCTGTTATTTCTAATGGATTAATATCATCTTCTAAGCCTAAGTGTACAATTTCACGGCGAGGACGCACATGCATTTTTTTAAAAGCATGCCCTTCAGCCTCATCAATTTTCCACATAATATCACTAAAATGTGGGTTCGCTTTCATATGATTCATGTAAGCCTCTGTTTGCTCGACTGTACCCGAAACGGTTCCGTTTATCCCCTCATATCCAACTAAAATGCGACCCAGTAGTCCAATTTCTTTACAAAATGCTAAATGCTCCTCTGCAAATGCTACAGGGTCATCAATAGCAATATATTTATAATAAAGTAATACACGGAAGTTTTTCTGTGTCATAATACGTAACCACCTTTACATCAATATTCGTCCTTAAATATAGCATATCAAGTGCCATTTTGCGTAGGATAGAAGGAGTTTTCTAAAAAAACACGAATAGTACATAGTGAATGACTATTCATATTTGGGGGTGTTAGGATGGAATTTTCAACGATTACATTAGAAAAAATTGAACGTCGTGCTACATTAACATTGAATCGACCACAGGCAATGAATGCTATGGATGATGTCATGATGCGTGAATTGGCAGAATGTTTTGAGGCACTACAGCAGGAACAAGATATTCAGGTACTTGTCATTCGTGGAGAAGGAAAAGTCTTTTCAGCGGGTGGTGATATTAAGGCGATGCTAGATCCAAATAAACCACTTAATATAAATGAGGCAATGGTTTATTTAACACGCATTGTTAAGGCATATTACCAACTACCAATGATTGTTATAGCGGCGGTTCATGGTGCATCTGCAGGCTTAGGCTTTAGTCTTGCCTTAGGGGCTGATATCATAGTTGCATGTGAAAATAGTAAGCTTGCCATGAATTTCATTGGTATAGGCCTTATCCCTGATGGTGGCGGACATTTCTTTATGAAAGAACGTGTGGGTACTGTCAAAGCTAAGCAAATGATTTGGGAAGGTAAGGTATTATCTGCAGCCGAAGCACATGATGCAGGGTTAATTGATTACGTTGCAGCAGACGGGACTGTTTTTGCGGTAGCAGACCAGTTAGTTGGGAAAATGCTAGCCTCTCCAATTGCATCAATGATTACGACTAAAAAAATTCTTCATGCTCAAAATTTACCGCAATTAGAGAGTATTTTGGCAATGGAAGCAGAGGGACAATCGGCAATGCGTAAAACGACTGATCATTTAGAAGGAATTCATGCATTTGTTGAAAAAAGAACACCTGTCTTTGCCGGTAAATAAATTATAAAAAGAGTAAAGGCGCGTAGTAAAATGTACTACGTGCCTTTTACTAGCCACTATTAAACATGGAATAAGATTAATTTACCTGAAGCGTTAACGAGGCGATGAGTTTTGTCGGCAACACCCTTTTCCGTGATTTGTTGTTGACCGTTGATTTTTGCAGCCTCATCGTTTTCAAATGTCCATGTTTCGTCAAATAGTGTTTCCCCAGTTTTTTCAAAAGCTGTAAAACGATAATTCTCCATACAAACCCCACCCTTTACTTAAATATATCTCTATTATACATAGAAGATTTGTAAACTTCACGGTAAAACTAGCGAATATTTTGATAAATTTCGAAAATTGTGGAAAGTTTAAGTCAATACTAAGGGGGAATATTCTATGAATAAATTTCTCATCTAATGAGAAGTATGATAAAATAGAACAAATATTCGGTATTGGCGTGATTCGACAAAAAGTGATTAGTAAAATGATTTAGTGGCAACTCCGATGTGCTGAATTATGTTACAGCTTTGTGAGTGACAAAAGAATGTACCAGCAAGAATCTGGACATTGTGACGCCAAGGTGCAAATTATTTATAACTTGAGGTGATTGGATGTCAGCAATTCGTTTTTTCCATATGGCGGATTTACATTTAGATAGTCCATTTAAAGGCTTATTTGGTTTACCTGAACATAATTTTAAAAAGATTCGAGCAAGTACTTTTGAGGCTTTTGATAAAATTATTCACAAAGCCATTCAAGAGAAACCAGATTTTTTACTAATTGTCGGTGATATATATGATGGTGAAAATCGTAGTTTACAGGCACAACGGCGATTTCAGGATGCAATGGAAAAACTCTTTCAACATAATATCCCTGTGATTTTAAGCTATGGGAATCACGATCACTTAAATGGTTCTTGGACTCGTTTTGCTTTACCAAGCAACGTCTATGAATTACCAGCTGAGACTAGTGTTGTTCAGTTAAAAATACGTGGTCAGCAAGTCAATATTTATGGTTTCAGCTATAGCGAACGTCATATAAAGGAATCAATGATTGATAGTTATCCTGCTGCACAGGACCAGCATGCCATTCATATTGGTATGCTCCATGGTAGTGAGGCTAGCGATACTACACACGCTGTTTATGCTCCTTTCGTAAAAGAACAGCTTCTTGAAAAAAACTATCATTACTGGGCTTTGGGCCATATCCATAAACGTCAGCTTTTACACCAAAATCCACCAATTGTTTATCCAGGCAATATTCAAAGTCGACATCGCAAAGAGCAGGGAGTAAAAGGCTTTTATGACGTTACTTTATCGCATACTTCCACTGAATTAGAATTTATAGCAACATCCGCTGTTGTTTATAACACAGTAGAGGTGGATTGTACGAATGTTTTTCATGCAAATGAACTACTAAAAAAATGTGAAGAAGCATTAACACGCAATCGTCTAGAATATGGGGCATCTGTTGTTGAGCTACACCTAAAAAATCTAGATGAACAAGCACAGTCTTTATTTGAGCATGCCTCAGTAGATGCATGGCTAGAAACAATTCGAGAGGCAGAGGACGGAATTGAACCGATGTGCTGGGTACAAAAGCTTGTGTTGCATAATTCGTCAGCATTATATGAACATACTGCCGCTACTGAATCTGTGGTGCATTTAATGGAGCAGTGGGATGTTTCTGAGTGGAAGGATATTTTAAAGGACCTGTATCAACATGCTGGAGGTGCGAGATTGATCGAGCCTTTAACTGAACAAGACATTAAGAATTTACTGCACAACGCACAGGAATTATTAGCGGAAGAAATTCAAAGGGCGTGAAAAACATGCTAACGATACAAAAAATCCAAATTTATGGCTTTGGCAAGCATGAAAACATCACAATCTCCTTACATGAAGGTGTGACCATTTTTTATGGTATGAATGAAGCAGGAAAAACAACCATTCAACAGTTTATTCTACAAATGCTCTTCGGTTTTCCCACAAGGCAGCAGACACAAAGAAAATATGAACCAAAAGTTTCGACTAAATTTGGTGGTCAGCTTACGATTTGGCATCCAACGTACGGACAATGCACCATAGAGCGTGTGAAAGGAAAGGCAACTGGAGATGTTACAGTTTATTTGGAAGACGGTACAACGGGGCATGAGGAGCTTTTAGCAAAACTATTATATGGTTACTCCAGGGCATCCTTTGAGTCCGTTTTTTCCTTTTCATTACACGAGCTACAGGGCATTGAAAAAATGTCTGAGGAAGAGCTGACACAGTTATTACTTGCCTCTGGGACAACAGGAATTCAACAGTTATCGGTGATTGAAAAGAAATTGGACAAAGATGCAAGCGAGCTTTTTAAAAAATCAGGAAAGGTTCCATTTATTAATCAAAAATTGGAGCATTTGAAAAAGCTGGAGCGCACAATTAAACAAGAACAAGGTAATATTCAGACCTTTGAGGACAAGTTATTGCAATTACAACAGCTCGAACAAAGGTTAGAAGAACTATATAGTCAGCAAAAAGCACAGCAGCAAAATTGGCAGCAGCTAACAATACTCAAGCAGGCGATGCCAATTATGAAACAGCAAAACGCTCTTAAGCATACATTAAAGAACTATGAACACGTGCAATTTCCACCAGAGGGAATAAGACGTTATGAGCAATTAAAGGATCGGCTTTTGCATGAAACACTACAACTGGAGCAGTTGATGGAACAGTATCAAACGCTACAAAATAAATTGCAGTTAACAGTGGACGAGCAAGATATTCATGATATGGCTCGGCTTATGAATAAAGAAGCAACGTGGAATCAATTAGTTGTGAAAGAACAGAACTTAATGGATGATCAGTATTTACTTGAACAAGAAATAGAAGCACAGTTTCGCTTATTAGGCGTACAAGAAAAAGCAGCGCAAGATATTTTGCTTGAGGAAACTGTGTCATTGCAGCAAGAAGAACACTTTCAACGCCAGTTAAGCTTGTTACAAGAGACAGAAGAAGAGCTAAAGTTTCATTTGCGTTCACTTGAGCAGATACATGCAGAACTTGATACAGTCGCTCAACAAAAACAGCAGCTTCAACAAGAGGCATTATCTACTGAGGAAGAACATATTTTAGCACAGTGGCCCCATTGTAAACGCAAGCTTGAACAATTGCGAAATGTAAGGTCAAAGCGCTCGAAACAGCAGCAACCAAGTGTTTTTATATTTATTGTATTAGCCATATGTATCCTTGCGTTTATTTACGGTGTTTTTGAAAAAAATATGGCTGTAATCGTCTTTGGAGCCATTATGACGCTATTTATTATTTTATATTTGAAATTTGGTAGACAGACACATGAAGCCCCAAGTAAACAGCAAAGTCAATTAATAAGAGAGTTAGAACAAGAGGAAAATATCGCTCAGGCCATACTACTAAAAAAACAAAGGCTTGAGGATCGTGTGTCACATATAAATGAGCAGCAGCAAGAAAAAGAACGTCAATATGTGCAACTTGAATATAAAATTCAGCAGACTGAGTTAGTGAGTGAAGAGGCCACTCAGTCGCTTCAGCAATTTTTAAGCCGCTATCGTTTAGAGGGGAATGTACCAAGAACATTATTACCAGAGCTGTTTATGCGCATTCGGGGAGTTCAAGAACTAGCAGCAAAACAGAAGAATGCATTTAACCTTCTACAAACGATACAAGCTGAAAAACATGGATTATATGAACAGATACAGAGGGTATTAAAGGCAGAATATAGTGAACAGGAAATCTTTATGCACCTGCGCACTGCGTTCCTTACTATACAGCAGGAGCAGCAGACGTCTCAACAACTAAAAGAACAATTGCCTGTCCTTAAAACCAATATCCAAGGAGTGCAGTCTCATATAGAAAGCTATGAATCAGAAATTGCTCAGCTATTTAGCGTTGCTGATGTTCAAAAAGAGCAGGCTTATTATGAGGCACATCATCAATTTGAGCAACAGCAAAAACTAAAGACAGAGCTTCAAGCAATTAACAGTCAGCTAGCTTCACTGAATGTGTCCGATAAAGAGTCTTTGATAAACGAAGAGCAGCTTAGTGAAAAACTACTTTCTTTAGAAGAAGAACAGGGGGCAATGCAGTTAGAAGTAGATCAATGCCTAGAACAACGAGCTACATTACAGATTCAAAAGGAGCATCTTCTAAATGATGAGAAATATGGTCAATTGCTTCAGCAGTTTGAGCAAGAGAAATCAGCATTGCAACAGCTTATTGGGCAATGGGCTACAAAAAAAGCATTAGCTACTGCGATACATGAGACATTGTTCCGTCTTAGAGAAGAAAAATTACCTCATGTTCTGACAGAGGTTAATGGCATCTTTAATTTGTTAACGAGTGGTCGTTACGAAAAGCTTATCATTAATGACGAAGGCTATTTTGTTGCACAGGATGTTTCTGGCTTACGCTATCAAATGGCGGAATTATCTCAGGCAACGAAGGAACAAGCGTATATTTCGCTACGCATGGCTTTAGCAAAAACACTTACGGCTTCTGCCCCATTCCCATTTATTATGGACGATCCTTTTGTCCATTTTGATCGAAACCGTACAGACAAAATGGTACAATTAATGAAAGAAGTAGGGTATGAACGTCAAATTCTATATTTTACTTGCCATGACGCGATGCTCGAATATTGGCAGAAGGACCAAATTGTCGATGTAGGAGCACTAGCAAATGAAAGGGGAGTAGCGTCAACATGAAGGGTATTACGACGCTCCAAGTTGGAGAATCAGTTGATCAATTTCTATTAATTAAACAGGCGACAAAAGGGGTTACAACAGTTGGAAAGCCATTTATGTCACTGTTATTACAAGATAAAAGTGGAGATATTGAGGCTAAGCTATGGGATACAAATGAGGAACACGAAAAAATGTATCATGCCGAGGCAATTGTCCGTGTAGGTGGAGAAATTCATGACTACCGTGGCAAAAATCAATTGCGTATAAAAGCGATTCGTGTTGCAAAACCAGAGGAGGGAATTGCTATAAATGATCTAGTTCCTTCCTCAGCAACTCCAAAAGAACAATTATATGAAGAATTAATGCAATTTTTCTTTGATATTAAAAATCCAAGTATTTCACGTATTACGCGAGCTGCTATTAAAAAACATCAGGATGCTATTTTAGTTTATCCTGCTGCAACAAAAAATCACCACGATTATGCGTCAGGCTTACTGGATCATATGGTATCAATGTTAAAACTAGGGAAAGCTATTACGGATTTATATCCTACGCTAAACCGAGATCTGTTATATGCAGGGATTATTTTACATGATATCGGAAAAGTTGTTGAGCTATCAGGGCCTGTCGCAACAATGTATACGGTCGAAGGAAACTTACTTGGCCATATTACTATTATGGTTAACGAAATTGCTAAGATTGCTAGTGAGCTAGAAATCGAAGGTGAGGAGGTAATGCTATTACAGCATATGGTATTGTCTCACCATGGTAAAGAAGAGTGGGGTAGCCCGAAAAAACCGATGATTCAGGAAGCGGAAATCTTGCATTACATTGATAACATAGATGCTAAGATGAATATGCTAACAAGAGCACTTGGTAAAACAGCCCCAGGTGAATTTACGGAGAGACTATTCCCACTCGATAATCGATCGTTTTATAAACCAGCTATAATTTAAGTATGTAAGGGAGCTATCGGGAAAGTGGAATTTTCCCAATAGCTCTACTTAATTTGTTGTGAATATTTTCTATAAAGCTGTTATATTACGATAATTACATAAAAATGTTCGAAAGGATTTCCAATATTATCGCTGTGATAACTATAAATAAATCATTATTAAAATAAAAAGGTCAACTCAAATAAATTTTTGAGTTGACCTTTATTAAATATAACAGTTCGGCAAGTTATTACTTAGTTGTTAGAAGTCCTTTGTAAAATGCCACTGTCACATTTCGGCTTGCGTCATAATGCCAATATTGTAGAGTAAGTCTCCCCCAGCCTTCACTTCCGTTGTAATCGATGAAAGTAGGAACGGGTGTTTGTGCTCCTTTAATTTCGATCGTTGTTTCAAAAATAAACGAACCAAATGGTGTAATTGTGTTTTCTACAGTGCTTGACGTAGGTGTAATATTACCTTCACTTGCTTGAGCGGAAGGTAAAACTGCTCCTGAAAATAGTAGTGCTGATGTAGCTAGAATACCAGTTAGTAATTTGCTTTTTTTCATAAATGAAACAACTCCTTATATTAAATGATAGTTAAAAGATATCTAAATAAGGTGTACAAAAAATATTTTATAATGTAAAAATAAATCTATTTTTGTAATATTTTAGATATATTTGTAACTAATACAAATTATAGCATTAGTTATAAATATATCAAGAAAAATTTTCCTGTGTAAGCAAAATAATTCAATGTTTGACAAGTGAAAATCCACTCAGGCAGATTTGATATATAAATCGTACCACCTACTAAATCCCGTCCCGATGTTTCGGCACCTTCATTGATTTGAATGACCTTTCCAATCGCGTAATAGGGGATATAGTACCATCTTTCTAGAAAGAGTACACAATGCGATAGAAAGCTTAAAAAGACCTTAAAAAATTGTCCATGCAGGCGGTGATTACTTTTGCTGTCATGAGTGTGAAGAAGCTTTCTACTTGGACAAGGCAAGTTGCTAATAATAAGAATATGCACAAAGAGCATGTTCTTTTTGACAGGAGATTAATATTTCTTGAACATAAAAAAGATAGAAAAAATGACAAAATATACTAAAAATAGTAGTGCAAACCAAGGCAATGGTTTGTGCTACTATTTTTTATAGTAGAAGTGAAGAAAAGCCAACTAGCATCTGGGACCATTTGTGAGTCCGTATATAAAACCGGCTAACTTCATGCCCTTATTTGAATCAGTTTAGTATGTTGGATCCTAAGAGATCGTGTATAAGAAAGTGGAATCGATAAGGTACTGTGAAGGCTTCTATGATTGGTCAAAAGGAGAAGAATGAGATGAAACATGTCATTGCGTTAGATGTCAGTAAAGGAAAAAGTACCGTTGCGATTTATAATGGTCACCGCAATTGATTCATGTTATAATCTTTTAAACATAAGGATCCTTCTTTCTGTATAATTTTGTTGTGGTGACTTAATTTTATCAGAAGTGGTCCTTATTTTTTTATGAAAAAAATTTAAAGCCGGTGGAATTTTACTGATAGTAAAATTTCACCGGCTTTTTAGTTTAGAGATGGGTTTTATCCCAGCCTCTTTTCTCGATAGACTGAGGTTACGTTGACATCAAAGTAACCTATTTAAATTGGTAATATTAGATTTATTTTTTAGTATCCTGGTCTTTTTCTTCAGCTGCCTTAGCCTGATCTTCACTTGTTGTTGTAATGGCCTCTATAGCTGGTTTTAAATCTTTATCAGACGTTTTAATATCAGCATCTTTCGCCATTTTTGCAACGATATCCTTAAGAATTTGCTGACCTTCACCTGTATTCATTAATTTAGCTAGCATTGTTGTACGGATGTTTTCCTCTTCATCTTTAAAGGAACCAACATCTTTTACATCACGCTTTTCCGTGATTTCGATAACATGGTAACCGAAGCTTGATTGTACTGGTTCACTTAAAGTATTTAAAGGAAGGGCATAAGCAGCATCATTAAATTCATCTACCATTGCACCAACAGAGAACCAGCCAAGCTCCCCACCTTTTTCAGCAGAACCAGTATCAGTTGAGTATTCTTTTGCTACATCTGCAAAAGAAGCTCCGCCTTTAATTTTAGCGATAACTTCGTTAGCTGTTTTCTCATCTGCTACTAAAATATGGCGTCCATTTAATTCAGTTTTCATTTGTTCATAATGTTTTTTTACATCTTCTTCTTTAATGGCTTGGTCTTTCAAAGCTTTATCTTGCAAAACTTCTAGTCGTAAGTAGTTATTTTTAAATGACTCTTCATTCAAGCCACTTTGTGCTAACATGTCTTTTAATCCATCCCCATATTGTGAGGCATAGTCATCGTATCTTGCCTGAATCTCTTTATCAGTTACATCGTATTTGCTAGCAAGAACCTTCTCAGCTACTAATTGTTGAAGAACAGCAGAGCCTGCTAAAGTTTTAGCTGTCTCATTAAATTGCTCAACTGAAATGTCGCCTACTTTAGAAGTAACGATGGCTTTACTATCTCCTCCGCTACAAGCACCAAGGGCTAATACCGAAGCAGCTAATGTTAAAGATAAAACTGTCTTTTTCATATTGAATTTTCTCTCCTAACATGGTTTCGTCCATTTTTTACTATAACATAAACGCTTTAAAAACAAAATGGTTCCCCCTTGAGTATAGCCTATATTTCAAATTTTGAAGCGCATAGGATATAGAAAGAAAGGGGGTGAAGTTATGAGCGGCGGAGGATACGGTGGCGGTGGCTACGGCTCAGGCTTTGCTTTATTAGTTGTGTTATTTATTTTATTAATTATCGTTGGTGCAGCGTTCCTATACTAATTAATAAAATGACGAAAAGCTAAGGGTGTAATGTCCTTAGCTTTTCTTAACAATGTAAAGCATTCGCGCCGCACGCTTGAGGTCACTTCCCAAACAATGAGGTTGGTCAGAAAGAGTTGTCACATGGGTGTCAAACTTACCTTCGTGCGTGCGGATGGGCGCGGGTGCAATTTTTTTAACTATACTGCATATAAAATTTCAATATAAAATGAGACAAGTAAAATTGTAATAAGTATATTTATAGTTCGGAATATTTTTGGCTGGTTTTCTTCGGGAATTTCACGTCGCATGCACAGTGCGTATGTCATGCGGTTTATTTGAAATAAATAGAATACCGAGAATAGAACTACGATCATTAATAGCAAGTCTATTCCTCCCCTCTTTCAGTATTAATAGCATAACAAAAAACGCCAATAAAACACAAGTACAAGCATTTTAGTGAATAGTAGTCGGTACTAAAATTTCATAGCCCTTTGGTGTTTCTTCTATTTGGGAATTCTTAGGTGAATTCAGTAAATATTTCACATACAGAATATCAATTAAACATAGACTACAATGATAGCCTAATAGCAATGTGCCATAATGGGTATATGCAGGAAATAGTATTATACCTAATACAATACCGGTATTTAAAACAATAAATGGCGTGAGTAAAGCTAAAATATAACGATTTTTCGATAAAGGTTCGCGAATACGCATGTGTAGAATTGGAATAACATAAAATTGGGTACGCACACGTAATTTTAAATGCCGGCGTAAATCATACAGTGCTAAAAAATGTATGAATTTATGAATCGGATAAAGTGCTAGTACAGCAATGGCAAATAACCACAACAAAGAATCCGTATAGTGTTCGTCATTAAATAAATTAAATGTCACGTAGGATAGAGAAAAGACAGTTAGAAAAACAAATACAGACATTATAATAATACGCGTTGTTCCGTAGTGATGTTCAAGGTTTAAAATTTTCCAACAATGCATGGTTTATCAACTCCGTTATAGGAAGGGTCCTATTTAATGTAAATTGATTTATGTTAGATTGCAAGAAAAAGGGGGGATCTTAGAAATATTTCTAAGATACCTCCTTTGGCATGATATACTCCCGCATTTACATTACTGCTGGAAAAGCGCAATTGGTAAAAAACTAAAAATCAGTGGGGATGAAGAAAACCCCACTGATTAGTTTAACTTTATCCTTTTACTGTAGGCCGTTCTTCTATTTTGTCAAAGGAATCACGGAAGTGTTGGAAGGAGCGCTCGAAAATGTCGATGAAGTCCTCTCCATATATATTGCGAATAACAGCCATAACATCTAAAAATTCTGGGAAGCGACCATATAAGTCTTTTAAAGCTAATGAGCCCTCGAGGACAGAATGATACGTATTATGATAATTACTATTCATTTCAACAATAAGATCTGTACCTGCTTCTGTTAATTCAACATACGTATTACGTTTGTCATCATCCCGCTTTGAAAATTTAAGGAACCCTCGCTCTTCTAATTTTTTAGAAAAGTTAAATGCTGTAGAAACATGCATCACACCAAATTTTGCCACATCGGAAATCGAAGCCCCTTTTAAATGATACGAAATCCATAAAATATGATGCTCGTTAATGTTCAAATCATATGGTTTGATCCATTGTTGCCAATCTTTTTCAACCGCTTTCCATAAGGCTTTTGATAATTGTGCAATTCTTTGACTATAAAGCATCGCTTCTTTTTGAGTGTATAATTCCTCTGACAAAGCCATCACCTACTGCTTTCTTTAACATTTTAAAAATATTATAGCAATAAAGAAAAAAAGTTTAAAGTTAGAAAAATGAAAAAATTGAAAAGTGGTTAAAAAATAATAATATATTAATTAAAAGTAATAAAAATATAGTTTTTTCATTACTGAAAAAGGACTTTAGTCGTTAATTATTTCTTGCGATTTTTCCTTTTTTTCTGTGAATTGTGCAACGTTTTTCTCGATTTCGTTAATCGAATTCTGTAATGCCTCTATTTCTTGTTGTAAATTATTTTTTGAAGGTTCAATTTCTTCTGTGAATGTACTAATTGTTTGTTTTAAATCATTTATTATTTGCGGTATATTATTTTTTACTTCATTTGTTAGTGAACTAACGGATTGTTTTACTGTGTCTACTTGTTGTTTTACATCTAAAAGTTTGTCCTTTGTGATTTCAGCATTTGCCCGCAAATTAGCGCGCAATTGTTGTCCTGATTGAGGTGTTGAAAAAAGTACAGCGATTGCCCCGCCTACAATTCCAGTTGTTAGTCCGATTAAAAATGGTTTTGCTTTCATATTGAATACCTCATTTCTGTAATGATCATGTTATCTACTATTAAACCATGAAATGCACATATACCAAAAGAAAAAAGAAACTAAAACGAGTGATTTTGAATCACGGTTTAGCTTCTTTTGTTAGTAAAAAGTACATATCCCTCAAAATGGAGACGTAAGCACTTATTATTAAATTGAAATTGTGGTAGTGAATTTAGAACGTTTCACTAATTTTGCAACTATAGGGTAAATGATTACAAACGCAATGACATTAAATGCCACAGCAGGTAATACAACGCCTATAAATAATACTGCAAATGTTGCGCCAACATTTGCGTTGAACACAAATAGTGCTACTGCTAAAAAGACAGTGCCCGATAAAATTGTTCCTAAACCCACTAAAATAGCTGATACTGCAAAGTTGCTAGCCAATTTTTTCAGTACCATTAAGGCTGCTAAAAAAATAAAACCAGTAACTGCTTTATCGATAATATTTGGAACAAGTCCCGCTGGAAACGTCGTAAACAATCCTGAAAGTACACCTGTTGCTAAAGAAAGTAAGAACGTTTCTTTAATAGTAGGGAATAGTAAAATGCCAATAAACATCATTGTTAGCATAAAATCAGGCTTCATACCGTTTACCATACCTGGTGTAACTACATAAAGGGCAGCACCGACACCAACTAAAAGTGCCATCAAAACTAAATTCTTTGTATTCATTTCTAATCTCTCCTCAACTAAGCTTTTCTATTTGTCTCCTAACGTGTCCTCATGACCGTTAGCGAAACTTATTTGTGATTGTACGATAAAAATTTATAAAATGCAATACACTTTTCTGACAATTTGAGTGGTAAAATTGTAAACTTATTAAAGATTAGCTTTAATACTTTCCGCAATTTCAGCTAATTGCTCTGGTGTATATTTTTGTGTTTGCCAAATTAAGCCCAGACCTTCTTTTTCATCATAGCGAGGAATAAAATGTAAGTGGTAGTGGAAAACAGTTTGTCCAGCTGCAGCACCATTATTATTAATTGTATTAAGTCCAATTGGATTAAAAGTAGCTTTTATAGCATTCGCAATTTTTGGTGCTACTGCATATAAATTACGAGCTACATCCTCAGGCATTTCGAATAGATCCTTACAATGGTGTTTTGGAATTAATAGGGTATGCCCCTTTGCTACAGGTGAAATGTCAGTAAATGCATAGACATGTTCGTCTTCATAAATTTTTGTACTTGGAATGGATCCATCAATGATTTTGCAAAATAGGCAATCGCTCATTCGAAATTTCCCCCTTATTTTATATGTAAGTACATTCTATCATACTCATAACTGTATCATTTGCTAATTTTTGATAAAATATAAACAAGAAGAGGAGTGAGGGCATGACGGTATTAGAGGTACAACATGTGACAGGTGGTTATACAAGGAAGCCGGTTATTAAAGATTTATCATTTACGATCGGAAAAGGGGAACTTGTTGGCTTAATCGGCTTGAATGGTGCCGGTAAAAGTACAACTATTAAACATATCATTGGAACAATGCTTCCAAAAGAAGGAGACATTCGTTTAAATGGTGTGACGTTAAAGGAAAATACAGACAAGTATCGTACAGCATTTTCCTACATCCCTGAAACACCTGTATTATACGATGAGCTAACATTACGAGAACATTTAGAATTAACAGCGATGGCTTACGGTTTAGATGAGGCAACACTTGCGGCTCGTTCGGAATTACTATTAAAAGAGTTTCGAATGGAAAAACGACTTAATTGGTTCCCATCGCATTTTTCAAAAGGGATGCGTCAAAAGGTTATGATCATGTGTGCCTTTTTAATCAATCCAAGCCTTTACATTATTGATGAGCCATTTGTGGGGCTCGATCCACTTGGAATTCAATCATTGCTTGATCAGATGGATGATAAGAAAAAAGAGGGCGCTTCTATATTAATGTCCACGCACATTTTATCGACCGCTGAAAAGCATTGTGACCGCATAATTTTATTGCATGAAGGACGTGTGCGAGCACAAGGAACAATGGAGGATTTACGTAAGACATTTGCGATGCCACATGCGACATTAGATGACCTATATATTGCTATGACAAAGGAGCGCGACCATGAAGAACTTGCGTGATGTATGGTCCTCTCGCTTCATGCACTTTATAGGTGAAGTGCAAAAATATATGCAATTCATTTTTACGGGGCATATAGCGATTGTACTAGTATTTCTTATTGGAGCAGGGGGCTATCAATATAGTGAATGGCTGAAAATTTTACAGCCTGATTTTCCAGCAGAGGTATTAATTGCGGTGATAGTAGGGATTTTATTAGCATTTAGTCGTCCAACTTCACTCTTAAGAGAGCCTGACCAAGTGTATTTATTACCTTTAGAATCAAAAATGTCCCAGTATTTTAAAAAGGCGTTAGCGTGGACGTTTTGGTCACAGGTTTGGATTGTAGCAATTGTTTATATCGTTTGTATCCCTTTACTAAAGGCTGTTACTGAATTAACAACATTTGAGATTTGGGCAGTGTTCCTCCTTATTATTATATTGAAGTATTTAAGTGTTCAGGGTGAATTTAGCTACCGTTATAGTGAACGGGGGCAAATGATTTGGGTGGACAGGCTAATTCGAGCTGTTATTTTTGTTGTTGCTGTCTACATGGGACTTCATACACAGCTTATTTTAGCGCTACTTGCTGCCATTATTGGTTTTGTGTATATTTTGGTATTTAGAAAAAAATGTGCAGGTGAGCCTGTGCCATATGAACATTTTGTGAAGCTTGAACAAAATCGTATGATGAGCTTTTACCGTTTCGCTAATTATTTCACAGACGTACCGCATTTACATGGCAGCATTCGTCGTCGTGGCTGGCTTAATTGGCTTTACAAATTTGTACCATATAACAAGGACAATGCTCAAAAGTATTTAGTGTTCCGTACATTCATACGAACAGATGATCATTTTTATTTATGGCTTCGATTAACAGTTATTTCAGCAGTTATTGTAGCCTTTGTAGATATCCCAGTTGTTACATGGATTGTTGCAGGTGCACTAAGCTTTGCTACAACAATTCAATTAAAGCAAGCATTATTATCAAGCGGTGAATTCCGTATGGACATGCTCTATCCGTTACCAGAGGAAGCGCGCAAGACAGCAGTCAAACAAATTGTGCGACTTGCGATGATAACTCAAGCCATAATAGTTGGTCTATGTGGTGTCATACAGCCAATGTTTTATGTAACCATGGTTATCGTGTTAGTTGTAAGTGAATTGACTGCTAGAGTTTCGAAATCTTAATGTTAAGCGTAATACTATTAAATAGTAAAAGCTCATTTCTCCAATTCTTTTATCTCATTCAGTGGGCTGAATGAAGATTGATTGGAAAAATGAGCTTTATTTTATTTTTTATTCTACTAATTGATAGTCTAGTGCTGCTGTTATTAATACCTTTGCCGCTACAAGCATACCCTTTTCGTCTATATCGAATTTTGGATGATGATGAGGTGCATATTCAGCTGGTTCTGCTCCTGTAAAGAAGAATGTGCCTGGTTTTTCTTCAAGGTAATAAGAGAAATCTTCGCCACCCATAGTTGCTTCAATTTCAACCACATCACAAATATCCTGTGCAATATCACGAATAAATAGTGTTTCTTTTTCATGATTGACGATTGCTGGATAACCACGTCGGTAGTCCAATTCAATTGTACAATCATGGGCAATTTCTGTTCCTTCCACAACTCGTTTGAACTCATGCTCCATTGTTTCACGTACATCTTTATTAAATGTACGAATTGTCCCATTTAAATAGGCTGTATCTGCAATAATATTATCGGCATTAGAAGCTACAAATGAGCCAACTGTCAAAACAGCTGATTCAGTTGGTGCAACTCGACGCGCGACAAGCTGCTGTAAATTCATAACAAGCTGAGCACCAATAACAATAGCGTCCTTTGTTTGATGCGGATGAGCGCCGTGGCCACCCTGCCCTTGAATTTTCATTTCAAAACTATCAACAGCAGCCATCATTGGTCCTACTCGGTAACCAATCATGCCTGTTGGATGGTTGGAGGATAGGTGAGTGCCAAAAATAGCATCGACGTTATTCAGTGCTCCAGCCTGCACCATACCAATTGCGCCACCCGGGTCAGCCTCTTCAGCATGTTGATGAATTAACACATATTCTCCTGCTAATTCATCGCGCATTTCCCATAAGAGCTTACCAACAATTAATAAAGTAGCTGTGTGTCCGTCATGCCCACAAGCATGCATTACGCCAGGGACAGTTGATTTGTATGATACTTCTTTTTCATCTTGTATTGGCAGTGCGTCAAAATCCGCTCGTAAGGCAATCGTTTTGCCAGGTTTGCTTCCTTTAATACGCGCAATAAGGCCGTAGCCACTAATGTTTGCTTCGACTGGTACACCAAGCCTTTTATAAAACTGAGTAATATAGTTTGCAGTTTCTTGCTCTTGGAAGCTTAGCTCTGGATGCATATGTAGATGGCGGCGGATAGCCACCATTTCGTCAAAATGAGCATCGATTTTTTCAAGTAATGGTTGATTCATCGTAAATACTCCTTAAACAGATTATCCTAGATTTTCTTAATAATAGTTTCACTAACTGGATAAACAGCAGGTCAGCACTTCTCATAAAAGAATATTCTTGGGATGAGTAATAAATCTCCTTGCGACCCGATATACCCGCGGAAGCGCAGCAAATACCCGCGCACCCGAAGAGAATACCCGCGGAAGCGCAGCAAATACCCGCGCGCCCGAGGAGAATACCCGCGGAAGCTCAGCAAATACTCGCGCGCCCGAGGAGAATCCCCGCGAAAGCGCAGCGAATACCCGCGCGCCCGAGGAGAATCCCCGCGAAAGCGCAGCAAATACTCGCGCGCCCGAGGAGAATCCCCGCGGAAGCACAGCGAATACCTGCGCGCCCGAGGAGAATCCCCGCGGAAAGCGCAGCAAATACCCGCGCGGCGCAGCGAATACCCGAGCCCCGCGAAGAATCCCAGCAGAAAGCAGTGAATCCCTGCACACCTCAACTAAGCTTCGTTGTCTTCTTTTGGGGCAACGCTATAGGTCGTTACATAGGAAGCGGCAGAGAATATGTTTTGCTGACGTGCTCCTGTTGGTTCTTCTCGTTCGACATGTGCAGATTTAAAGGCTTTTGAGCTTTTCCACGCTTCGAAAGAATGTGGACCGTTCCATTGTGTCATGACAATGTATGTTTCACTATTTAGTGGGCGAAGTAGTCGAAATGCTACAAAGCCTGGCTCATCTTCTATAGCACGAGCTCGATTTAAAAAGCGATGTTCAAAAACAGGTCGGCCTTCATCTGTGACAGGAATATTGTTAAAGACAAAGAAGCCACGTTCTTCTAAATCATGAACTGAATCCAGTACCTCAAACTTACGTGGTGTGGCAAATACAGTTTTCCCTTCTGTTTCATGAATGAGCACAGAGTTTCCTTCTCCGTGAATTAAAATCATCTCCTCGTTTGAATACTTATTTTTTAGCTGTTCCAAAAAATCTCCTGTGCCAGAAGTTAAATAAATATACAAAAAATTGCCCTCCTTATGGATGATTTAGCGTGATTATCTCCATTTAAGTGTAAGTCTTAAGCTTTGTCAAAAAAGAAACACTCATAGAAAGAACAATTTTATGACATTTCTTGAGTAAAACTATACAATAACAGAGGAAGCGTTTACTATTGAAAACGGATATCAATAATAAAAGAAGAAATAACAGAATTTTACGATATGAATTTTATCGAGGGGAAGGAATTATTCATGACAACTTTTAATGATACACTTCTACGTGCTGCACGAGGAGAAAGAACAGAACATACACCAGTATGGTATATGCGACAAGCAGGACGCTCTCAGCCAGAATATCGTGCAATTAAAGAAAAGTATTCCTTAGAGGAAATTACACATCAACCTGAACTTTGTGCATATGTAACGCGATTACCAGTAGAAAATTATAATGTTGATGCAGCAATTTTATATAAAGATATAGTAACACCTCTTCCTGGTATTGGGATAGATGTGAAAATCAAAGCAGGCGTAGGTCCTGTAATTTCAAATCCTATCCGATCAGTCGCTGATATAGAAAAACTAGGTGAATTCAATGCAAAAGAGCATACACCATACGTTTTAGAAACGATAAAAATGTTAACAGAGGAACAACTGAATGTCCCTTTAATCTGCTTTGCAGGCGCGCCATTCACTCTTGCAAGCTACATGATTGAAGGTGGCCCTTCGAGAAACTATAATAAAACAAAATCATTTATGGTATCAGAGCCTCAAGCTTGGTTCGCATTAATGGATAAATTAGCTGACATGATTATTTCTGATGTCTCTGCCCAAGTCGAAGCGGGAGCAAAAGCTATCCAAATATTTGATTCTTGGGTTGGTGCTTTAAATGTTGAAGACTATCGTGTGTTCATTAAACCAATTATGACACGTATTTTTGCAGAGCTGAAAAAAGAAAATGTGCCACTTATTCAGTTCGGTGTCGGTGCAAGTCATTTAGCAAAAGAGTGGAATGATTTACCGATTGATGTTGTTGGCTTAGATTGGCGTTTACCAATTAAAGAAGCACGTGCGAATGGTATTACTAAACCAGTACAAGGTAATTTAGATCCATCGTTATTACTTGCTGATTGGTCGGTTATTGAAAAACGTACAAAGGATATTATCGATCAAGGCTTAGAAATGCCAGGACATATCTTTAACTTAGGTCATGGTGTATTCCCAGAGGTAGACCCAGAAGTATTGAAACGTTTAACGGCTCTTATTCATGACTACAGTGCACAACAAATCCAAGCACGTTTTTAAACTTAGCAGAAATCTTATATCCTTTTCTGTGAATGATACTGCGTTATCATCATAGAAAGGGAGCTGTCCAACTGGATGAATTGGACAGCTTCTTTTTGTCACATTATGTACTGAGAAAGATATAATTTAACTATTATTTAGAGGTGAAAAGGTTAATGAAAGAAGTTAAAGGCTTATTAGTAATGGCATACGGAACACCCTATAAAGAAGAAGATATTGAACCTTACTATACACATATTCGTCACGGTCGCAAACCATCAGCAGAGCACTTAGAAGATTTACGCAGTCGTTATGAAGCAATTGGTGGTTTATCGCCACTTGCTGCTGCTACAAAAGCACAGGCAGAAGCTTTATGTGCACGATTAAATGAAGTTCAAGATGATGTAGAATACAAATTGTTTATTGGATTAAAGCATATTCACCCATTTATTGAAGATGCTGTTGAAGGAATGGTAGCAGAAGGCATTAAAGAAGCTGTTTCTATTGTATTAGCACCACATTTTTCAACGTTTTCTATTAAATCTTATAATGGTCGAGCAGTAGAAGCGGCTGGGGATCGTTTAACAATTACTTCTGTAGAATCTTGGTATGATGAACAAAAATTCATCGAGTATTGGAACATCAAAGTGAATGAAACGTTTAATGCAATGTCTGCAGATGAGCGTGAAAAAGCATGTTTAATCGTGTCTGCACATTCACTTCCAGAGAAAATAAAAGAGTTGGGCGATCCATATGAAGATCAATTAATCGAGACAGCTCGTTTAATCCAAGAAGCAACTGGCGTAAAAAATGTAGAAGTAGGCTGGCAATCAGCAGGCCAAACACCAGAGCCTTGGATTGGTCCAGATGTTCAAGATTTAACTCGTGAACTTTACGAGCAAAAGGGCTTCCGCTCATTCGTTTACACGCCAGTTGGTTTTGTGACAGAACATTTAGAAGTTTTATATGACAACGATTTTGAATGTAAAGTTGTTTGTGATGAACTTGGTGCAAAATACTATCGTCCAGCAATGCCAAATACACATCCATTATTTATTGATGCGATGGTTGATGCCATTCATAAAAAATTAAGCTAAGCGAAAAGAAAGTGATGATGTTGGTGACTCAAAAAAGACGAAAGGTAGTTGTTGTAGGCGGTGGCATTACTGGCCTCACAGCTGCATTCTATATGCAAAAAGAAGCAAGCGCAAAAGAATTGCCGTTAGATATCGTACTTGTCGAGTCGTCATTACGTCTTGGCGGAAAAATCCAAACACTAAGAAAAGATGGCTTTATTATCGAGCGCGGGCCAGAATCTTTTTTTGATCGTGAGAACTATGTATATCATTTGGCAAAGGATTTAGGAATTGAACAGGAATTGATGACAAGCAATGCTGGGCCGACTTATGTTGCTGTAGGTAGTCAATTATATCCAATCCCAAGTAATCTTTTGTCTGGGGCAACACCGCATATCTCGTCATTTATTACATCAGGTTTGTTTTCACTTAGCGGAAAAATCCGTGCTGCGGGGGATTTTTTCATTTCCCGCTCTGCACAGGATGATGATCAACCATTAGGGGCGTTTTTTAGAAGAAGATTTGGTGCTGAAATTGTTGAAAATTTAGTAGAGCCATTACTTGCAGGGACATTTGCGGGTGATATTGAGCAGCTTAGTATGCGCTCGACATTCCCACAGCTCTACGAATTAGAACAAAAATATCGCAGCCTACTTGTCGGTATGAAAAAGTCTGGCACAAATTTTTTGAGTAGCAATCTCATTGCGAAAGATAAGGGGATTTTTCAAACATTTAATAACGGTCTTGAAACCCTTATTGAAAAACTTGAAGAATCACTAATTCCTGGGACAGTTATAAAGGGTGTTAAAGTCGAAGAAATTTTGCATGGCAAGGATAGTACTGTACAAATTGTGTTAAATAATTTCTCACAAATAACAGCAGATGCTGTCATTATTGCCACACCATTTAATGTGGCAGCCAAAATGTTCAGCAAATATCAGCTATTAACTGAGTTGAGTACGATGAAGGCAGCAACTATTGCGACTGTAACAATGGCCTTTAAAAAAGACCAGCTGGGTGATTTAGATGCATTATCATTTTATGTCTCTCGAAATAGTGATTTTTCAATAACTTCTTGTACTTGGATTGATCGAAAATGGCCAGGCACAACGCCAGATGATTATGTATTGTTACGCAGTTATATTGGACGCGTTGGCGACGAGGCGATTGTTGCGTTATCCGACACTGAAATTGAAAAGACCGTATTACAGGATTTAACGAAAACAATTGGTATAGATGGGGTACCCGTAATGACAGTTGTTACGCGTTGGAAAAATGCTATGCCACAGTATACGGTTGGACATGAGGCAAAGGTGGAACGTGTAAAACATGAATTGCAGGAACATTTTCCAACTGTGAAGCTTTCGGGAAGTTCTTTCGAAGGAATATCCATACCTGAATGTGTCGAGCAAGGTAAAAAAGTTGCCGATGAATTATTAGGGGACATGTTTGGTCATTTATAAAAAACTAAAATTAGCAGTAAGAGTAGTACAGACTAGGAATGAATGTTTGTACTACTTTTTTTATTGTCTTTTGCGAATCAAATACATTTTACATTTTTATCTTGCAATTACGAGCAGTAATTAATCTGTACCAAAAGCGAAGCATTGGGTACAAGACCTACCTCAATTTTCAGCGAAAGTAAGGCAGTTAGGTGGAAGATTAACTGCCCGTAAAAGCCAGATTGTGGCCACACGATGTTGGTCACACAAGCGTTTCCACAGGATGAGGAGTACTTAGCTTGTGTTCCACTACAATACTCAGTGGGGAATGAAGAAAATTATAATTTTTCATTTCCTTTATTTAAAATACGATCGAAATACTTTTTGTTGTGTAGAATTTTTTCATCATTTGGCAAGAAGGATCTGGCTAATTCATTATGTGTGTTTGCTAGTTCGAATTGTTGTAACCGATCATAGAGGACACAAAGTTGTAAATGGGGCAACCAAGTGGTAAATGTTTTATTTTGGAACGGTGTGTTTGGATTTTGCTTAATGACTAGTGCTTGATTATACCAAAATACTGCTTCATAATTTTTGAATTGTTCCATGAAATGAAAGCCAAGTCTACAACATGCTTCTGGACGAGGAATAGCATATTCAAAGCTTCTTAATATGGAGCTCAAAGTATTTTCTTTATCATTTATATTGGAATAACAATCTGCTAATTTGAAGCAGGCTCGAATATTATCTTCCACCCAACCCAATTTAGAGGTTAAAAATGTTTCATAGTAAAATATTGCGTCCTCAAAATGTCCATGATCTAGTAATTCATTCCCGTAATAAAATGTATCGCGTGGAGTGAGTGATTCTCCTGATTCAACGAGTTGCTTATAGATATTAATATTTCGAGTATGATCATGACTGAGTGGTAAATGGCTGACGGAGACATCACTATCCAAAAGTTTCCCACCTACCTCTAAGTATTCATGGACAGCACCTATCCATTGGAATTGTTTATCCTTTCGTACTAACCGATATCTCCTTAACAGAGAGCTTACATTTCCCTCATTATCAAAGCTCAAATTATAGTTCATCGAAACAGCATCTATATCAGAGCTTAAGGATTCTTTTAATGCTTTAAATTTTTCCTGATCCTCTTGCAAAAATACATCGTCTGCATCTAGCCATAAAATGTACTCCTTTGTTGCTTGTTGAAAAGAAAAATTCCGTGCAGCTGCAAAATGATTAATCCATTCAAAATCAAAAATTCGATCTGTAAATTGTTTAGTGATTAACTTTGTATTGTCGGTGGAGCCAGTATCTACAATATTAATTTCATCGACTAAGTCTTTTACAGATGCTAGACATCTACCAATGACATCTTCCTCATTTTTCACAATCATACATAAGCTAATGGATACCATAGGATCGATTCCTCCTTGCCATAATCAATGTAGTATATGTGTTACTATAATTTTTGGTTAGTGAAATGCTCGTTGATGTAACATTACACCAAAATAATCTTGAAATTTGCTTGTTTTGTTTGTCATAAATTTACCTTTCAAGTTTCACGCGGATTTCACAATTGTGAAGTATAGTTAAGAAACAGAGGTGATGATGTTGAAAAAATGGGCATTCTTCATTTTTCTTGTAGTACAAATTGCTTGGCTCGCAGGATGTACGGAGAAATCGTTTGAGCCTATTGAACGTGATCGAAATTTTATTGCGTCCTTAAATATACAAGAGCCATCGCTTGATTTTATAGATGAGCAAGGTAATGTGATGGTAACATGGTTATTTGATAAAGCTTACTCTGGGGCAATATTGCTCGGAGAGGATCGTGTGTTATTGTATGGTCATCAATTAAATGAATTTGACGTATATACGTTATCCACTGGTAAAAAGCTATACTCCAAAAAGGTGGAAATCGGTACAACTAATGCGTATTATGCTGAAAATAGAAAACAATTTTTTATTGCGAATAGTAAAACTAATACAGTGACAAGCTTTGATGTGAAGGGGAATGACCTTGCAACACAGCAACTCGGTAATTATCCTATGTCAATGGCAGCCTATAAAGATAAGTTATATGTGATTAATTATAAAGACACCAAATTATCGGTATTGAACATAGATAATCTAGAGGTTGAGCAAGAGTGGCCAATTCAAAAATCATCGCATGGCATAGCAATTCTTGAAGAAACTAACGAGCTATGGATAGGCGGTCATGGAGAAGGAAGTAAGCCGAATAGCTCTGTTAAAAAATATGATCTTACAACAGGAAAGGAGCATGGGCAGATCGAAATGCCTTTAATGCCTGTTGGATTAACCAAGACTGAGGATGCTGTCCTTGTTGTTAGTCATGGCCGTAATGAATTATATGTTGCTGACTTTAATGGAAAGGTGAAATGGCAACAAGAGGTAGGAGCTAATCCATTTGTTGTTAATCAGTTTAAAGAATATATTGTTGTCGCAGGCTATGATGACCATACATTGTATTTCATAAAAGAAGGTCAGGTGGAAAAAACAGTTGATGTAGGGAAAGGCGCATTTCAACTGTTAGTGAGGGAGGAAAAGTTGTGACAACTGTATTAATTGTTGATGATGAACAAGATATGCGTAATTTAATAGAAATGATGCTCAATAATTCAAAATTTGAAACTTTTACTGCCGCAAGTGGTACTGAAGCATACGATATTATTGTGCGTGAAAAAATCGATTTAGTTTTACTTGATGTAATGATGCCACATGAAAATGGCTTTGTTGTTTGTCAAAGTATTCGGGCGATGTCGAATGTACCTATAATTTTCCTTACAGCCCGTGATGCAAATGAGGATAAAGTTAAAGGTCTTACTCTTGGCGGAGATGATTATATCGTAAAACCGTTTACAAACGATGAACTTGTTGCGCGAATTCATGCTGTATTGAGAAGAAGTGGTTCTAACATTGAAGATTTACAACAAAAGTATATGTTGATTGGATCTATTAAGATAGACGAAATTGCGCGCAAGGTATCAGTAAACGGAAAGAGTATTCCGCTTACTTTAAAGGAATTTGAACTATTGCATCTATTTATGAAAAATCCTGGAAATGCTTATACAAGGGAGCAATTACTGGAACGCATTTGGGATATTGATTATGTTGGGGGAACTAGAACGGTTGACACCCATATCAAAACTTTACGTTTAAAGCTTGGAAAGGAAGCGGCAGGGCATATTCAAACTGTCTGGGGAGTAGGCTATCGCTTTGATCCTGGCGAATGAAAAAGATTTCAACACGCATTTGGCTATTAATCTTTGCATTTTTAATCATTACGGTTGTCTTTATGTATGTCCTGACTGATTATTTATATGAACGACTTTATGTAGAAGACACAGAAGCGACGATGATAGAAGTAGGGACAAAGCTACAAACTATGTATTCCAATGGTAAGGTAACAGATGAATTTATTGCGGATATTGAACATTATAATGATTATTCGAATTTAAATATTTTTGCAGTAAGAAATCCACGGGAACTAAGTGCCTGTGTGCCGTTTGATATTGATTTTGAAACATTAATTGGTCCTGAGGAACGACAGCAATTATTAGCAGGCGAATATGTGCAAAAAATAGGGTATGAGCCTCGGTTTGATAGACAGCTTATTTCTGTAGTACTTCCGCTAGTTGATCAAAATAGGCTTGAAGGAATTATTTATATTTATTTCCCTTTAGCAAAGATTAGTGAATTAGCAAATAATGAAGTCATTTTTTTATTTGTCAGCGCTTTGATATTTTTATTGGCCATTAGTTTTTTAATTTATAAAGGTATTCGTCATATTATGCAACCATTAAGCAATTTGCAGAGAGCTGTGGAGCAAATGTCCTACGGTAATTATGAGACACGTGTGCCAGTTCATTCAAAAGATGAAATTGGGAGATTATCGAGCACCTTTAATAAAATGGCGGAATCGATACAGCAAGAGGATGAGGCTCAAAAAACCTTTTTAGCAACAGTTTCACATGAGTTACGGACACCGATTAGCTATGTGAAAGGGTATAGTGAAGCGATGCAAAATGGCATTATTCCAGAAGCCCAAAAGGAAGAAACCATTCAGCTAATTGTACGTGAGGCGAATCGTATGGAACGTTTAACAAATGAGCTACTTCAGCTTGCGCGTATGGAAAATGAACAAACAGAAATTATGCTATATCCAATCCCTCTTGCCGAAACACTTCGTGAAGTTCAAAAAATATTAACTCATCAGGCTGTGAAGAAGAATATTACATTGCATTTAGATGCTGATGATGCATTAATCATCAAAGCCGATGAAATAAAGCTGAAACAAATCTTTATTAATATTATTGAAAATGCTATTAATTACTCGTACGAGCAGTCAAAGGTTGAAATCACAGCTATTGAAAATAATGGTCGTGCACAAATAACCATTAAGGATTATGGCATTGGGATTCCACAAGAGGATTTATCGCATGTAACTGAGCGCTTTTATCGTGTAAACAAAGCGCGAAGTCGAGCAGATGGCGGTAGTGGACTCGGGTTGTCAATTGTCGAGCAATTATTAAAGCAATTACATGGCAAAATTGAAATTGCCAGTAAAGTTAAAAAAGGCACAATAGTGAAAATCACACTGCCGTTAATGGAGGAATAAACAATGAAGAAATGGTTATTGGCATTAATCGCAGTACCTGCATTATTAGTGGGATGCGGCGAAAAAAAGGAACCTGTAACGTTGAAAGAACCGGAAATGCCTCAAATGTTAGAGGTTGAAATTTTAACCCCAAAAGAAGTAGCCATTAATAAAACGATTGAACTTGCTGCACACGTTGACCAAGGTGGCAAAAACATTGATGATGCCGTTGTTGAATTTGAGGTGTGGGAATCTGGTAAACGTGATGAGGGACAAATGATTAATGGTAAATTAGAGAAAGATGGCGTTTATAAAGCGACAACTACATTTGACCATGATGGCGTATACTATATGTATGCTCATACAACTGCTAATGGTATTCATAATATGCCAAAGCAACAAATTACAGCCGGAACACCTGATATGACGCAAGTTTTACCAGAAGATAAAAAAACGGATGACAGCATGAATAATAACATGATGAATGACAGTAATGATACATCAGAAGGTACTGAGAATGGTGATCAAGAAAAAAATGAAAAAAATCATCATTAAATGCTTGCATTATTTTTAAAATAGGAATATGATAATGACCAGATGACCGAAATGGTTTTCTGGTCATTATCATTTTCGTGTACAAAGCATGTACATAATATAACGGAAAGGATGTTACTAATGGATCGTAGGCAGGAAATTCTTGAAGCAGCTGCAAAATCCTTTACATTGTTTGGTTACAAGGCGACAACGATGGAGCAAGTTGCGAAAATTGCTAATGTTGGTAAGGGAACGATTTATACATTCTTTGCAAATAAAGAAATTTTATTTCAAGAGATAGCCATGTCACTTGTACGAGAGATGAAGGCTGAAGCGGATGCAGTGTTGGATGCGTCAGCTAGCTTTATGGACAATGCGCATAATGCTTTAATGAGATTGCTACAGTTCCGTGAACAACATCTTTTATTTGCGAAGTTATTAGAGGAGGAAAAGGAATTACGAACGCCTGCAGTTAAACAAGTTTTAATTCGCATTGAGAATGAAATTTTATCGTATGTTGCTGAGTTAATTCAAAGACGTATCGATAAAGGTGAAATTAGAAGCTGTGATACAGAATTAGTAAGCTATCTGTTGTTAAAGGCGTATCTAGCATTTGTCGTTGATTGGCATGAGCTACATGGCGACAATATTCCAGAAGAAAAGATACTAAATCTTTTCAAGGAAACAATCTTCCGTGGACTGATTTTAACTTGATTCAGTTGGGTTAAGACGGTCTATGGGCAATTTTGCACCATGGAAAGGTTTAGATTTAGATTTTTTTTTGAATAAAAATGACCAATTGACGTTTTTGGTCAAATAGTATAGGAGTGAAAGAAATTTATGATTAAAGCTGAATGGCTGAAAATCTTGAAAACAAGAAAAATGCTTGTTTCGATAATCGCTGTATTATTTATCCCAGTCATGTATGCAGGCATGTTTTTATGGGCGTTCTGGGATCCGTATGAAGGACTACCAAATTTGCCAGTAGCTGTTGTCAATGAAGATAAGGGTGCTGAAATGGAAGGGGTTAAATTAGATCTCGGGAACGAACTAGTCGATAAGCTTGTCGAGAGTAATGAATTTAACTTTATTGAAGTATCCAAAGAACAAGCTGAAAAAGGCTTGAATGGCCGAGATTATTACATGATTCTAGAAATTCCAACAAATTTCTCTGAGCATGCAACGACATTATTAGATGATAAACCATCTAAATTAGTCATGAATTATATTCCAAACGAAGGTTTAAACTTCCTTGGTGCACAAATTGGTGAAACAGCAATGGACCGTGTACGTGCAGAAGTCAATTCACAAGTTTCTGCGACATATGCAGAAAAATTATTTGATTCTATTACAACTCTTGGAGATGGCTTTACAGAAGCAGCTGATGGCTCTAATAAGCTAGACGAAGGTGCTCAAAAAGTAGCTAATGGTGCGAAAGATTTAAAGGGTTATCTTGAACAACTAGCATCAAGCACAATTGAACTGTCAAATGGTGCAGATAAAATTACAAAAGGTGCTGGAGATGCTGCAAAAGGTGCTAATGATTTATCTACTGGTTTAGTAAAATTACAGGACGGTACTGTTCAATTACAACAAGGCGCACAGCAAGCAGCAACTGGAGCAACAACTTTAGAGCAAGGTTTATCGCAATATACACAAGGTGTAGCGAAGGTGCAAGCAGGTTTAACTACAATAAACGAAAAACAACAACAAATTAGTGCAGGTGCAGCTTCAATTGCTGACAATGCAGGTGCATTAAATGGTGCAGCAAGCCAATTAACAGATGGCTCTGCAAAGGTAGAAGCAGGTATCACGGCTTTAGCAAATCAATTACAAGGCATGATGGCATCATTACCTGAAGAACAAGCAGCAGCATTAAAGCAATCATTAGCAGAGCTACAAGCAGGAAGTGCAAGTGTGCATAATGGCTTAGGTTCTTTATCAGCTGGTACAGAAAAATTACAGGCTGGTGCTAATCAAGTAAGTTCTGGTGCAACACAAATTGCAGCAGGTCAAGCAGAAGTTTTAGCAGGTGCTAACGCGTTAACATCAAAAAGTGGTGCATTAATCGAAGGTGCAAAAGGTCTTCAAGCTGGTAATACAACACTTGCTGAAAAATTAGGTGAATTAAATGCTGGTGTGAATACTGCTGTTACAGGTTCTAAAACATTAGCTTCCGGTTTAAATGAGTTAGCAAATGGTACTACGACATTAAATGAGGGTACAACAACGCTCGCTTCGAAATCTGGTGAGCTAGCAGAAGGTTCTGCAACACTTGCTGATGGTTCAACTGAACTTGCAGATGGAACAACAACATTATCTAGCAAACTAGATGAAGCAAGTGAAAAAGCAAACGAAGTACATGCAAATACAGACACATATGATATGGTAGGTAGCCCAGTCGAGGTTGAAAAAGAATCTGTTAACCATGTACCAAACTATGGAACAGGCTTCTCACCATACTTTATTTCACTTGGCTTATTCGTTGGTGCATTATTAATTTCTATCGTGTTCCCGCTTGTGGAACCTGCGATCCGTCCAAAAAATGGGGCAGCTTGGTTTACAAGTAAAGTCTCAGTTTTAGCAATAGTCGGCTTAATTCAAACTATATTAACAGTGGTTATTGTAAAATGGAGCTTAGGCCTTGAAGTATATAGCTTAGGATACTTCTTCCTAACAGCATTATTAACAAGCTATGTTTTCTTAGCTCTA
Source organism: Lysinibacillus sp. NPDC097231 (assembly GCF_044761885.1). Taxonomy (NCBI): domain Bacteria; kingdom Bacillati; phylum Bacillota; class Bacilli; order Caryophanales; family Bacillaceae; genus Lysinibacillus; species Lysinibacillus sp. NPDC097231. Next base: position 63,190 of record NZ_JBIWDH010000029.1, read on the forward strand.
ATCCAAATGCTAGTTTCAATTTTCGGTGATCCAGGACGCTTCATGGCGATTGTAGTATTAATTTTACAACTTACAACAAGTGCTGGTACATTCCCACTTGAGTTAATCCCATCACCATTACAAATATTTAACAAACTATTGCCAATGACATATACTGTTCAAGCATTTAAATCAAGTATTTCTACTGGAGATACATCATTCTTAATGCAAAACTACGGAATTCTATTAGGCTTCCTAGTAGCATTCTTAGCGATTACTTTCGGTTATTTCATGTTACTACACACAAAACGTTACTCAAAAGTAGCTGAAGAAAACTAAAAATAGGAATTTTTTTGCACCCATCAAATCTGATGGGTGTTTTTTTGTGAGAACGCTCAGGTGAGAGCGAGAACTGCTCGTGTACGAGGGAAAATCACTCAGGTGTCTTCGAAAACTGCTCAGGTAGGTTCGAAAACTGCTCAGGTAGGTTCGAAAACTGAGGTTAGTATAAAAAGTGGACACGGAAAACTGAGAGTAGCTATGATAGAAATAACTATTTTAAAGGACGTGTACCGAATGACTAAAAAAATAA